>SEDW01000849.1 GCA_004193325.1 Pseudomonadota bacterium
GTCGCAATCAAGTCAAACGCAAGCCCCAGAAATTCTCCCAGTGGCCCTCCCGCCATGCGGAAAATCGAGGCATAATCGCTCGAGAAGCGGCTCATGATTCGGCCCACGGGAGTCTTGTCGAAAAAATCCATAGGGAAGCGGGAGACATGCATCGTGACTTCATCATAGAGTGTGCTCACGGCCTTAGCGCCGGTTCTCGAGATGCTCACGCGAAAGATGAGGTTACAGATAAAACCGACCGAGACCACAGTCATCAGCAAGTAAAGAAAATCCATCGTCTGATAGCCATCGAAAAAACTCGGCAGCGCGTGACAAAAGGATTCATTCTGACAAAGAGAATCAGCCCAGTAGCCGCTGATGTTGGCGGTCGACAGGAGGCAAAGCCTGGCGATGATCCCGATCAGTAGACTCGTCCAGGTCATTTTTAAATAAGGCCGGAAGGTCTCAAGAATCGTGCGGGTCACGTTCTTTGAATAGTTGCCCGTAAAGCGCACTTCATCTTCGAGATAACGTTTGGGTTCTTTCACAGCTCCAGCTTCCGTGGCAGCAGATTCAGTCTTCAAGGGCCACCTCTTTCTTCTCGAGCATGCTGCTCGTCAGATCCCGAAATTCCGCTGAGGTCTGCATCAGATGATCGTAAGTCCCTTCGAGGATAAACTTGCCATCACGCATGACGAGCACCCGATCCACCCGAGGCAAGACACTGAGTCTGTGGGTGACGAGGAGACGGGTTTTACCGGCCCAGGCCCCTTCAATCAGATAATCGAGGAGAAGACGTTCAGTATCGACATCCACCGCACTCAAACAATCATCAAGGAGCACGATATCTCTCTGACTGTAATGCGCTCGCGCAAGACTCACACGCTGCTTTTGCCCGCCGGATAGATTCACCCCCCGCTCGCCAATCTCAGTGTCGAGCCCGGCTGTCACCGCAGTGGAATCCATGCTAAAGGCCGCGAGCGATAAAGATTCCCGCACCGCTTCATCATGGGAATGCGAAGCCCCATATTCAAACACCACATTGTCCCTCAGCGAGGAACTCATGATAAAGCCTTCCTGAGGGGCAAACGCAAAATGCGCCCGAAGTTGATCGAGGCTTTGATCCAAGGCTTCGGCCCCATCGATTCGATACGATTTAAACGTAGCGGGCGCCTCGCGAAGCAATGAGTCGAGGAGCAGACTCTTGCCCGCTCCCACTTCGCCGATGATCGCGACGAATTCACCCTTTTTAAGCTTGAGATCAAGATTCTCAATAAGTGTCACGCCGTCGAGCGAAAGATGGAGACCTTCCACGTCCAAAGCAAGTCCCGAAGAATCTTTCTCCGATTGCAAAAGCGTCCGCGCCTCAGTCGGCAAAGCAAAGAGGCTCTGCAGGCGCCGGCAGGAACTCAACCCGTCCAGCAGCATCACAAGGTTGAAAGGCAAGGAACGAATGGGACGACTCAGAAAGATCGAAAGTACCCAAAGGAGAGCAAAGATCTCACCCGGAGACACCGTACGCTGCGAGAAGACCACCGTCGCGATACCGGTAATACTGATGATCGAAGGCGCAACCTGCGCAAAGGCGCTCATCGCCGAACCGTTGGTCACCATCGAGAGTCGGTTCACAGTTTCAAGCCGACGGCGTTCAAAGATTTTTTCCTCGAAGAGTTCTGTCCAACCGAGAATGCGGAGAATCCGAATATTCTGCAGCCATTCATTCACAACGGCCAGACGCTCCGTCGCAAGACGTTTAAAGGCAATGAAAAATCCCGACTGCCGATAAGCCATTCCAAAGAGGAGAACGAGACTGAAGCTGCTGACGATCAAAAGGGGCAAAGGCGGCAAAGAAAAATAATAGCCAACAGACGAGTTTACAGGCAACGCCAAAGACCTGACTCAGGAGCAGCGCGACAAAGGCGAGGAAGATGTAAAGCACGAGATCACGAATCGGCAAAGTCGATCCGCTCTTGTGCAGGACATCGTCGACAAAAAGTTTTTGATAATAGGGTCCGAGCAGACCAAAGACAGCCGACATACAAGCCAGCCCTATGATGAGATAACGGATGCCAGGCCTCGACGCCATGACAAGCCAGGCGAGACCTTTGGAGAGGTCCTCGGCCTTCATTTCAGGCATGTCAACGTCGGTGGCAATTTTATCGCTGTAGCTCGTTAGCTTCTCGGAGTTAGTCATAATCGAGCGGGTGTCCTATAGAGTAGCAGCACTCGATTCTTTTTATCCCGTAAGGGCCACCCTTGCCATCGCTAATCCTTCGCGGCTCTACTGAAGAGCGCCCTTCGCCTTTGCCTGCACGAAGTCGGGGTGATTTCGCCACCAGGCCTCCGGCGGCGGCATCGCTTCGAATGTGACGAGTTGCCCCAGCTCAGGATGCCAAATAGTCAAGCCATCCCGTTCGGCCATCCTTGAGACCTTCTCGATCGGCTCATACCAATCGTGGATCGCGAGCACGAACATTCCCCAATGCATTGGGGTGAAGGCTCGGGCTTTGAGATCTTTCACCGCCTGAATCACTTCATCGGGCAGAAGGTGCACATACTGCCACAGCACATTGTATTGCCCGCACTCGATAAAGGCGACATCGATTGG
>SEDW01000104.1 GCA_004193325.1 Pseudomonadota bacterium
TCGATCAAGGTCAACGGCCAGATCGTCCCGCCTGAGACTCTGCAGATGCTGGTCGACGTTGGAACATTGAGCAAGAAAGAAAGCTCAGGCTTCGTCCATTATCTCTCTGAAGAATTCCCCGAAGCTTTTGCCAGCATGCAAAATTCTTTTCTTTATAAAGTCTTTCCGAACGTTGACATCAAAGGCAGCAGTCCTCAGATGGCGATGGAATCAGATGAATTTGGTAACGTAAATGTTCGCTACGAAATCTCGGCCGCAGGCGAGACCACCTCTGTGAACAGACTCTACGTGCAGTCTGTCAGTGATTCGATACGTTACGACGCCAAGAAGAATTCGGTTCAATACGTTTACGGTGCGAACGGCCAGCTTAAATCAGCGAGTGGCGAAGTTGCGGTTTATCTCAATGCCGGGAGCATCATCACGACCCGCCTGAGCATGCAGCTCAAAGACAGTAAGCTTGCGCAAAACAAAATCGGCAAACTCGTCGCCTCCAATATGCGTCTTGCACCTCCACGCAAGCCAGGCGCTCAAATGGCCCCAGCCACGACTATCGAAGGCTTAAAAAGCCTTGATGAAACCTTTGCCAAACTCGACAGTCTCAAAGGCGATGAACTTCGCTCTGAGTACAACGACATGTTAAAAAACGTCGTTTACGACCTCTACTATAATCCAGGGAATCTCGGCAAAGTCGTGGCCAAGGTCAAGGCGATCTCGGAACGGGATGACGACTCAAAATTGAAACTCACCATGCTGATGGCTGCCCTCGCGGGAACGGAGTCTCATGCTGGTGCGGAATCTTTGGCAGATCTCGCTAAAAGCGACTGCGACGATGACTATTGCAAACAGCAAGCGGCGACCGGCTCGATCATGCACGGCAATCCCAGTGTAAAATCCGCGACCACACTTCTCGAAGTGGCCCAGGTCAACACCAATGAGGACGTTTCCAGCGCCGCTTACCTCGCGGCCGGCGCAGCTGGCAGCAAACTCGGCAGTGAGTTTGTTCAACTCCCAGGCGCACTCAGCGATGCCCTCGGGAAACATCCTGAAGGCAACATCCATCGCAGCGTGATCCTTGCAATGGGTAACCATGGCGATGCCGCTTATTTCAATCCCCTTCGTGAGAGCCTCGAAAGCAAAGACGGTTACGACCGTGGTGCCGCGATTTTTGCGCTCCGTAATCTGCCAAATCCAGAGATAAACACTCTGATCAAAGAGACCTTCACCAAAGATGCAGACCGCAGCGTTGTCCTCGACAGCGTTCGCGCCATGTACGCAAGAAATTTTGAAGCGTCCGACTACCTCGAGATCACCAACGCGAGTCTCAAGGCTAATCAGGAAGTACAGGAAGCTGCGGCAAGCATGCTGCTCGATCAATACATCTACAATAGCCGCGATGCCTCCGAAGCTATCAACAGCTTTAAGGAAAAGACCCAGATTCCCGAAGTGAAGACCTTGATTAACGAAGGCCTGGCTCAACTCGAGGCACAACGCCGTAACGAGCAGGATGCGATCAACGGCACGAACAGCGAGCCGGATGAAGATGAGCAAGGCGACAAAGAATAATCCATTCGTTTCTTAAGACAAAAGGCCCTGCAGCTCTTGAGCTTGCAGGGCCTTTGCTTTTGAGCACGTCAGCTATCGAGAATGATGTCTAGCTGATAAAGGATCGAAGTCGCTTCCGGAAGAGAAAAGCGGGCCTGCTTGATCGTATTCTCCACAGGATGCACCGCGTAATTCCGAGCCCCGCGGAAGTCCGCTCGACTCAGGTTGGTCTGATGGAAACGGCTGCCTTCAAAATCGGTCTTCTGACAATTCGAATCGCTAAGATTCGCCTGGGTGAGATCCATGTCACGCGCGATTGAGTTCTGAATAACAAATTTTTTCAACTCGAGCCCGCTCATAATCCCAAAATTCAACACACAGTCGTCAAACTTCAAAAAGGAGAGGACCGAAGCTTCTGTCCAATTGATGCCGATCATCTTGTTCGAGCGAAAGGTTGCGTCACGCAAAGAGCTGTTTTTAAGAGATAGATTGCTCAAATCGCAGTTTTCAAAACGGCAGTCCAGAAATCGGCAACGCAAAAAGCTGGCGTTACTGAACTGAGAGCGAATAAAGGTGCAGCCTTCAAACTCTTTGCCTTCAATCGTGCTATTCCTGGCATCGAGATTTTCAAAAGTCTCGTCGAAAAATTCTTTGGCGTCTTCAAGCTGCGGCATTGCGGACTCACTCCTGTTGGCAGTCAGAGTCAGAGCTTTCTGAAGAGTCCATAACGGAGCGCGTCGATCTTCTCGCCATTCTTCAGAAACTGCTGCTCGAGATAAGCTTCTTTCTGAAACTTAGCCTTTTTCAAAACCTTTTGCGAGCCGAGGTTATGAACGAACACATGCGCCGAGATAAATCTCAGTCCTAATTCTCTAAAACCCAGTTCACAGACCTTCTGCACGGCTGAGGTCATGATACCCTGCCCCCAATAAGGCTTCGCGAGCCAGTAGCCAAGCTCAGCGCTTTCATCCTGTCCCACGACCATTCCATCGAAGCCAACCGAGCCGATGAGAAAGCCCGACTTCTCCCGGATTGCAAAGGTCACCGGGCGAGCGTTCCTCGTCGTCTCCTGCTCCTTCATTTTAAGCCAGGTGACGGCGTCGTCTTCGAGGTAGGGAAATGGGATATTGAAGGTGTTGTCGGAAATCTCCCGGTTCAGCATATGTTTGAGGTAGGCATCCTTATCGTCCCGCAAAATTTCTGTGAGATAAAATTCTTCGTCTGTAGCGGAACGAAAATTCATAAGGTGCAAACGCCTCAAACTATGTCATCTGACTAGGGTCATCTACGATTAGGCTCATTTTTGCGATTGGAGTAAAGATTTTTTAATATTGCAAACAATAGATCGATAGCTCGCATGGCTGCAAATTCAAAGCAGGCCTGAGACCTAGGGTATTCTTTCAGTTTCGGAAGATTTAAAAATTCGAGCTGTTGGCCTGAGGATACGGCTCGGAACGTGCTTGCAAGTCCGAAATTTGAAGCGTAGAAAACAGAAACCAAGAATGGAAGCGATTCCAATAAACTTTCACCTAATCCGAGAGGTCAAACCCATGAATTCAATTCTTCTCCTTAGCCAGCTTATTATTCCGACAATCCCTGCGGGCGTGAATGAAAACAACTTCATCAAAGAATCCATCGCCACACTCTCCTGCGTAGACTACGTGGAAGAAGACAGCGTCGTTCACGCACTGGATGAAAAAACAGGCGAAGACAAAGTCATCCAAAAGCTGCTTGTCGGCACCAAAGAGGGCTATTCGAACAAAAAATGTGCAGCTCAAGTCGCCAAAGAATTTGATGGCCTGACAGTTGACACAGTGTTCTCAGCCTTTCCAATCTTTGTTGTGAGCTACGAACTGCCGGCTGTTGAAAGCCAAAAGCCTTCCGTGAAGCCCGATCAAGAACCTGAATTTAATTGCCTTGCTATCGGTATCTGCCCGACTGAAGCGAAATAATAGCGCAGCGGCAGCTTTTTCAAGCTGCTGCTTTTCCTCCTCTTCTTCAAAATCACACTCGATTCGACTTCCTTTCTGCGGATCCCATGCTAAAAATAGATCGACCTATGTGTAACTGAGGTGAACCTTGGCGCAATCGATCGAAATCCGCGTAACAGGCATGAGCTGCGGCTCCTGCGTGGCGCGTGTGGAAAAAGGACTCAAAAAACTTCCTGGTGTCGTCGATGCGACGGTAAATCTGGCGACAGAGAAAGCGCGAGTCAACTATGAGACTCCCCTTTTCCAACAAGAAGATCTGATCCCCGCGCTGACAAAAATCGGCTTCGGTGGCGAATTCATTCTCGAAGAAAAAACTCAAAAACTCGATGATTTGAAGAGTCAAAAACTTCGTTTGCTGCTCTCTTCAATTCTGACCCTCCCACTTGTGCTCCCCATGTTGAATCCTGCAGATCATTCAAGCTGGAGTCTTTCTCCTCTCTGGCAGCTCATCCTCGCGGCTCCGATTCAGTTCGTGGTGGGAGCGCATTTCTATCGCTCCGCATTTCTTGCGATGCGGGCTAAAACAGGCAACATGGATCTTCTTGTGGCGCTTGGTACGTCCGCCGCGTTTTTCCTAAGCCTCTATCATTTCTTTCTATCGCCCTTCGCCCATGCCGAGGCTTATCCTCTCTATTTCGAAAGTTCTGCCGTCATCATCACCCTCGTTCTCCTTGGCAAATTTTGGGAAGCAAGAGCCAAGCAGCAGGCGACACGGGCAATCCGTGATCTTCAGCTCCTTCGGCCCGATCGCGCAGTCGTCCGCCGCGAGGGAATCGATCGCGAGATTCCTTTGACCGAACTCGTTAAAGGCGATTTGATGCTCGTGAAAGCCGGCGAGAGAATTGCGGCCGATGGGGTCATCGTAGAAGGCTCCTCCTTCGTGGACGAAAGCATGCTGACTGGGGAAAGTATTCCCTCTGAGAAAAACGCGGATGCGCGAGTGACGGGAGGAACGCTCAACGGCGATGGCCTGATCCTTGTTCGCATTGATGCTCTCGGCAGCGAAACTATTCTCGCAAAAATGATTCGACTCATTGAAAACGCTCAGGCCGAAAAACCATCGGTACAGCTCCTCGTCGATCGCATCAGCGCGATATTTGTGCCTGTGATCCTCGGCATTGCCCTTCTCACCGCAATCGCCTGGCTGGCCCTCACTGGCAACTGGGAACTGGCCATGGTGCGAGCTGTGGCCGTTCTCGTCATCGCCTGCCCCTGCGCGCTTGGACTCGCGACTCCAACAGCCATCATGGTTGGGACTGGGATGGCGGCTAAAGCGGGCATTCTCATCCGTGATCCTGAAGCCATCGAAACAGCCGAAAAAGTCACAGACATCGTCTTCGACAAAACAGGAACTGTTACCGAAGGACATCCGAGTCTTGCCCATCTCGAATGCTGGACGATTCTCAAGGAAGAGTTCCTGGCTATCTGTCTCGCGATTCAAGCTGGAAGCGAACACCCCCTGGCAAAAGCTTTGCTCATCGAGTATCCCTCTCTTCGGCGAGGCCACGCGAGCGGTATACGATCCGTCGCCGGACGCGGTGTAAGCGGGCTCATCGACGGCCGCACGATCATCATTGGCAATCGCTCGATGATGAACGATCATTCGATTCCGCTCGGCGATAGACTCTCTCTAGCCGATCACTGGGCAAAAAGCGGTCACAGCGTTTCCTACGTGGCCGACAGCGATCAAAAGCTTTTGCTTGGCTTCATGGCTTTCAGCGACACGATCAAAAAAGGAGTGCCCGCTGCCGTTCAATCTCTGAAATCGTCAAAGTTTCAGGTCCACATGCTCAGCGGCGATAACCCTGGCAGTGCAGCCAAGGTCGCAGACGAAATCGGCATCGAACAGTATGAATCAGAGATGAATCCAGAGGGTAAACTGAGGCGCATTCAAAGTCTGCAATCTGAGGGCAAAGTCGTCGCCATGGTCGGAGATGGAATCAACGATGCCCCGGCACTGGCTGCCGCGAATCTGAGTTTTGCCATGGGCTCCGGAACTGACGTTGCCATGCAGACCGCGAGTATCACCTTGATGCGAGGCGATCTGCGTTTGGTGGCTGACGCCATTCATCTTTGTCACAAGATAACACTCAAGATTAAACAAAACCTCTTTTGGGCCTTTCTCTACAATATCGTCGGTGTTCCGCTCGCCGCCCTTGGATACCTCAATCCTATGCTGGCAGCGGCGGCCATGGCATTGAGCAGCGTGAGTGTCGTCAGCAATTCGCTCCTTTTGAAGCTCTGGAAAGGCACTGCATCACCTTGACCTCCTTGCTCAAAGCTCCGAGAGACGCTAACGTTTTAGGCTGAACGGTTTCAGGAGATTTGCATGCAAGAGAAGAGCTCTATCAAAAAATTCAAAGACCTCTTCACTCCTATCGATGGCAAACGTGATCTTCCCTACATTCTCTCCATCGCTTCGCCTCAGATGACTTATGAGCAGAAGCTCGAATGGTTTGGAATGCTTCGCGCCTGGATCGTGGCTCCCGTTAATGAAGATCAAAAGTCACCGAACACTCGTATTCGCTTCATCATCCAAATCCTCGAGCGACACCCCGACTGGTCCATGAATGTGAGCCAGGTCTTCCGCGATATGCTGACGACCTGTCGCGCCTTTTCGAGCTTTTCCTACCTCGGACTTTTTGAAGAAAAAGGTTTTGTCGATCAGGTGGCCGGCCTGCTCCTGGAAAAAGTTCTGCCGCTTCCGAAAAGCCCTCAAGATCTTTCCGAATGGCTCGAGAGCATTTTCCCGGCTCGCGAAGATGCCGAATGGGTCGAAGCCTTGCCTGTCCAGGCCGTCCACGAGCTCTTTACGATGGTGAGGAAGAACACCGGCGCGGCGATTCTCTTCCCACATTTTATGGAAGACATGCTCGCTGCGATGCAGGTCCTTGCCGTCCAGATCGCATCCATGGGCAGCACACCGAGTCTATGGATTCGGCTTGGTAGTCCTTCGATCGATCAACTTCCATTCTGGCGACTCGAACAGGATATCTCGCTCATTTGCAGTAAACTCCGCGCCGAAGGCGATGCCGTCGACTGGAGTGAAATTAACCTGAGTCAACTCACAGTTGATATGCGCTCATGCGAAGTGGCGATGAATCAGGCCTTTGTCTACCTCCAGACCAATGGCGTGAACACGGGACTTGTTCTCCGCATGGAACACATCCTGATGCACTTAAAGCGTCTTCACTTTCTCGTCAATCAACTCGAGGCGATTAAAGAAGGGCGAGCCGAAGCCTACGGTCTCACCCTCCTGGCTGAATTGATTCGTGCGCAATACGATGCGACCAACTTTCGGCAGCTGATCAAAGGCAATTTGCAAATGCTTTCGCTCCGGGTAATCGAGCACACCGGCACGTCTGGCGAGCACTATATCACTCGGACCAAGGCTGACTATTTCTCGATGCTCAAGTCTGCTTCAGGCGGCGGTGTCCTCACCGTCGGAACCACCGCATTGAAATACGGTGTCGCCAAACTCATGCTACCGGCTTTCGTTGAAGCGATTTTTCAATGGGGTAATTACGCCTTTTCTTTTCTCGCCATGCAGGCCCTTCAGTTTACGCTCGCAACCAAGCAGCCTTCGATGACCGCTGCTGCTCTCGCGAATAAAATAAAGCAAAGCAAAGGCACCAAGAACAATCTCGCCATTGCGCTCGAGATCAGGCACATCGTGCGCTCTCAGTTCGCAGCGGTTCTTGGTAACATCGGACTTGCGGTGCCGACGGCACTTCTCCTCTCCTACGCATTCGCGAAGATTCAGGGACAGCCCTTCTTCGATCCTGATTATGCAAAACATTCTATTGAATCGCTCCATCCCATCCGCACCTTGACCTTGTTCTATGCGGCACAGACTGGAGTTCTCCTCTGGATGTCGAGTCTCGTGGCGGGTTGGTTTGAGAACTGGCTCGCTTATCAACGAGTGCCGGAGCGACTGGCCCGAAACATTCGGATTCGCCGAGCCTTCGGACCTGACGCAGGCAAGTCGATGTCAGGCTTTTTGAGCCGAAACATTTCGGGCATCACGGGTAACATCGTCCTTGGCTTCTTCCTCGCTGCCCTACCCTTCGTGGGCAAAATCACTGGCCTTCCGCTCGATATTCGTCACGTGACGTTGTCGTCGGCCTCGCTTGCTATCTCAGTCGTCTCGCTCGGGGACAAGGTGATTCCCCTCGAAGTCTTGATGGCGACGGTTGGAGTGGTTTGCATTGGTTTTCTGAACTTTAGCGTGAGCTTCTATCTGGCGCTTACGGTTGCACGTTATGCGCAGGGAATTAGTGAAAGAATGTTCCTCTCGATTCGCCGCCGGGTCGTGCAGCTCTTTACCTGGCAGCCTCTGGCCTTCTTCTACCCGAACAAGGCCAGTGAGGATGCAGAGGGGGAGAATATTTTGAGTGAAAAGAATCATCCGAGTTCGCAGCATTAAAGATAGGGCGACCCCAGCCGCGCAAGACTATCTCTAAACTTCTGCCAAAAGGGTCTACGCACCACATCTTCCAGCGTCAGCGGTTTCGATCGGGCGATCTTATCTTCAATGATCGCATCGATCTTCTCCGCAAACGACTGATCATGCGCCTCGATATTATGCTCAAAATTAAGCCTCAATGAGCGTGCATCCCAGTTGCTCGAGCCGAAGAGCGTCCAGAGTCCGTCGACCGTCATCAACTTTGAATGATCAAAAGGCGCTGAGGTCAACCAGACCCGGCAGCCATAGCTCAACACTTCCTCGAGCTGCGACCAGGCAGCCCACTCCACGAGCCTTAGATTCCCGTGCTGCGGGATCACAATATCGACTTCGATTCCTCGACAGGCCGCGACCCCGAGTGCGGAAAGAAGGGTTATATCCGGGACAAAATAAGGTGTGACGACACGAATCCGCTTTTTCGCCGAAGAAATGGCAGCATGCAAAGTGAAAGCAAGTGCACTCACATTCTCATCAGGTCCATCAGCAATCCCTCGAGCGAAGATACTGCCGTGCATCTCGAGAGGCGCTACCCAGTTAGGACCCTGCAAAATTTCGCCGCTCGCAAAATTCCAATCGTCTGCGAAAACTTCCTG
>SEDW01000850.1 GCA_004193325.1 Pseudomonadota bacterium
ATCAGATTTTTACCTTCGTTCAGCGAGCGGAGCGCCCAGCGATCTTTGATATGGCCGTTGACCTGACCTTCGCCTGCCGCTGAGAGAGCGCCGGTTTTTGGATCGAGACCAATCTGGCGAATGAAGAGTTTTTCATCAGGCGAGCCGCTCCAGCGGTAGGACTCGTAATAGGAAGACTGAAGCCAGTTGAGTTTAGCCTTGAGCAGGTAAATCGAATCCGTCGCCACATAAATCTGATCGCCCTGTCCAATCGAGGCCACGCCTTGTACAGCTGCGGTATCATCATCGATGTTAAGCGTCATAGTCTTCGCAAAGCTGTAATCAAAGTCTTCCACGCGGCGCTGAATGACCGAGCTACAGTCGATACCAGAGACTTTGTTACCCACGATTTTCACGCTGCTCGCTCGCTTTTGGGAGCTGGCGATTCCATCAAAAATGCGTTTGGCCGAGGCTTTTTTGCCCCAGACTTCGCGACTGAATTCGGACCAGTCCATGTCCGAGTCTTCAAGTTCCAGCTGGTCATTGACGACGAGCAGGAGTTGATTGTTGATCAACCGACTATCAACGAATGCCCCATCGATCTCAACCGTTCTCTTCAACGTCGGCATCGCGCCAGCCTTGGTTTCAAAGCTGCGAACGCGGAGCACCGAGCGTGTCCCGGAAATCGATGGATCGATGGCCACTGTATCACCTTCAACACTGATGACTGGGGTTTTCCGAGTTGGTACAGCCACAGTTTTCTGAACGGTTTCGATGAGAATGAGTTTATGATCTTTGGTGTAGATCTGAGCGCTGCTTGCATTTTCAAGAGCGATTTTGCCCTGCACCTTCAGAGTTTTGCGATCGACGACCTGCAGTTTATCAAAGCTTCTCACAAAGATCTGATCGACACCGACGCGGGTTTTGTCGGCTTCATCGACGCCAAGTTCTTGGACGTTGGTTTTCCCGTCGCTCGCCTTAGGGGCGCTCGCTGTGGGGGCTCGATCCGCTGCGGATTCTGAAACAGCGCTGTCGGCACGTCGGCCGTCCCAGTAGTCAGCAGGTCGTTCTTCATATTCAAGTTGATATTTGATTTGCATAGCGATCTCGCCCTTCGCCTGTACCCATTGCGCGGCGAGAGATCGTTCGATGTCAGCCTTCAAGGCATCACAGCTTGCATAGAGATTGCCACCCGTTGCCATGGTCGGCGAAGTCAGGCTCAATTTTTCGGCTTCGATCAGAGCCAAAGGCTTCGGATAGGTCACGCCTCCATCAAGACCTTTTTTGGGGGAATCGCCGCCGAAGAGCTTTCTCACGTCGGATCCGCAGGCGTTTAGGGAAAGCGTAGTCATGAGGACTAGAGCGATCTTGGAGATGGGGAGTTTCTGGCTCATGATGTATTCCTTGTTTGAAGCAATTCCCTGGTGACAAACAAGGTTTCGGAATAAATGGCAGCTGTGTAAAGGGCTTAGGACGTATCTTCGTATACTGGCGTATTCAGGAAATCGTGGCCACGAGAAAAAACGGGGCCTTAAGAGAAGGCCCCACATTCCGGTCAGCCCTTACCCAGCCTTCAGCGGAGTCCAGTTTGCCAGAACAGAGGGATCCTTGATCTCAAAGAGTTCGAGAACCTTTTTTTCGCTCTTGCTGTAGAGGCAAAGCATGGTCACCGGAGTCTTCTTCCATTCATAACGAATAAGCCCCGCGATGATGTTTTCCCCAGCCATTGGATCGACAATGATTTTGGGTGTGGAGGCCTCTTTCCCTGCATTGGCTTTGAATTGCTTGTAGCAGTCGGCGCGCACTGTCTTTTCGAGATCAGCCCAAGCACTTGGACTCGAACCCTTTGCGCTACC
>SEDW01000851.1 GCA_004193325.1 Pseudomonadota bacterium
GCTGAAACTGTACTGTCCTCGGTTGTTGGCGTGCCGAAGCTGATAGTTCCAGGGCCTGATATCTGTGTCCATTGATAACTGCTGCCGCCCGATGTTGTGGCATCGATGAGTGTTGAGGCGTTAAGGCTGCGATCAGTTCCGACGTTTACGATCGGAGCGTTGTTATCCCAGATGATTTGAAGATCGTCCTGCGCACTTAGCCCCGAATCATCCTCGACAGTGAGGCGAACCACATAGACTCCGTCACCGGCTGCCGAGAATTCAGTCGTTGCTTTATCCGCTGCCGAGAATTGAGCTGTGCCAGGACCAGACACTTGCGACCAGCTGAATGTACTCGCGCCATTGCTAGTCGCGGCGAGAGTTATCGGCGAGGTTGCACTGCGATCGGCACCGACGTCGACGGTTGGGGGATCGGCATCGATTTTTACGTTTGTGCTTTGCTCGTAGTGGAATCTATAGATCGACAGATCCACGGCTTGGCCTAAGGAGTCAACGAGACCTTCCGTTGGAGTGACAATGAGCTGCGGAACAGGCAAAAGGCCCTGGCTGACATCACCGGCTTGAACTGTATAACGGAAGGTCAAAGTATCGGTGCCGCTCCCGGAGAGGTAGCTGGCATTCGCGAGGCTTCCTATATAGAAAGGGAGCTTTGTCGTCGCACCGGGCTTGAGCGTGACGGAATTGCTGAACCGCACGCTGATGTCGAGAGAATCACCGGCGCGATAGTAATCGTTAACAGCTGTTGGGCCAGAGATTTCTACGATGTGAACGGTCCAGTCTTTTCCCACTCCCTGAATCGGCACGCATTCGTCTGAGAGGAGTGCGCCGCGGCGCGATCGCACGCAGTAGTCTTTGCGTTCAGCTGCTTTATCGAAGCTAAGTTCGGCAGACACCGACTCACTTGTGAAGAGGACTTTGCTGAGATCGTTTGAGTCAAAGATATCGTAGCTCGTGGCGCCTGAGACATAATCCCAGCTGAGCGTTGCGCTGTCACGATTCCAACTCGATCGCGTTAGGGTCGGCGAAGTAAAATTCACCTTGGCGGAAACCATTCCGTTTCGGGCTGCGGCTTTGGACGATTTGCCTTTGATGCTAAAAACATAAAAGAGCTTGGGATCAATTTTTTCTTGATGAATGTAAGTCTGCATCCCTTTGAGGTTGGTCAGCAGAGTCCCGTGATCCTTTAGGCTGAGCGAATCCTCGCGACTTATCGCTGTGATGCTAACGAGCTCGCTGGTGAGGCGCATAGACGGTTGGGCTTTTAAGGAAGCCGGCAGCTCGGGCAATTTCAAAAGATAAAGATCGTAATCAGCTGAGCTCGATGGATCACTCCCTGGCGAATCCCAGCTCACGCGAAAATAACCATCTTCTCCGACTTCGACACTTTCAAAGCCTTGGCTCGTTTTAATTGTTTGGGGCTGACTCAGGAAAACAGCCAAGTCTCCGCAAGCGACCAGAGTTTGTGCAAGAGCACAAAAGCTGAGAGCTCGGAATACTAAAGCTGCTTTGGGTAAAACCCATGATTTGAGCATAATCCCCTCCGATTACCTTTATTTCGGAGGGGAGGTCCGTTCTTTTAATAAGAAATTATTAACCCAAAAATTATCTCTCCAAGCATTTGAAATGACTCATATTTATGAGTATAAATAATGCATAGCGAGCATGGAATTTTCTGATGTGGACCTGATAATCCCATCATGATTCTGCTGAGAATGCTTATCGGAATCGGGTATTCGCGAATGATAATTCATTCTCCCGAGTGTGCCCTGGGGCACAGTGATTCGGGTATCCGGCATGGGAGGTCCTGGGGATTTACACTCGGCATGGGGGTGGA
>SEDW01000852.1 GCA_004193325.1 Pseudomonadota bacterium
GAACGCTATTCGCTGATGTGAGAGAGCAGGTGAGGGATGCGCCAGCGACTGCGACAGGCGGATTGGCGATTTCCGGTGAGATGAGAGTGCTGCTATCTCCCGCAACGGAAGAATCGTAGGTTGACCCGTTTGAAGAGGATGGAGTGTTGCCAGTTGCAGTTCCTTCCGTACCATTTGCATTGGAAGTCGCCGGCGTACCCGAGCCCAGTTTGATTGTGTCACTGGAACCGTTGAGCTTTGAGCCCTGACAGGCTGAGAGCACGAGGATAATTAGAGTGAGCGAGAGGAATGTACTCACAAATGCCTCGGTTGTTCCGGAGTTAACCTTCTTTCGTCATATTCTGGGCCGTGCTGAAGAAATGGGCGTAACTATCTGTTACCGCCAGAGTTAAAAGGGTGTATTCGAGTTGATTTGTAGCTTCACTGTTTGAATAATCGCCGAGAGTAGCTTGTTATTACTCCCGTGATGGGCCCCGGCATGGCCGCTACTTAACAGCCTCTGCTGGTTCGACTTTCGGAGCAGGATTAATCTGCTTCAGCCAGAACTCAGTCTGAAAGTGGTAGTAAGACCTTTTCTCGACCAGCTGAGATACGAATAAGCCGATCAGGCTCGCGAGCATGAGAGGGAGTATAACGGAGTGGCCATTACTCATCTCCGATACTAGAACGAGAGCAGTAAAGGGGGCCCGAGTCATGCTTGACAGCAGACTCACCATTCCGATGAGGGCGAGCGTCGCGGCCTGTTGCGAGACGAACCAAACGCTAAAGGATTTACCGAAGATTGCTCCTATCGTGAGAGTCGGTGCAAAGAAGCCTCCGGCAATTCCGGAGACAAAGGTCAGGGTCATGCCAAGCCATTTCTCGGCCGCTACCCACGGGGAGAGTGGAACGTCTTTCCAAAGAACATCTCGGATCAAAGGAATTCCGGCACCAGGAATATGCTCTTCGCGAGTGAGTACGAGAAGAATCGCAACTGCCAGGCCCAAGACGGCCGAAATAATATATTTATTCCGGATCGTTTGAGCCGCTACCCAGGTTTGGCCATTCATGAAAATTTTGCTACTCACACCGCCCAAGAGTCCCATGAGAATGGAAATGGTTAACGTCGCCGCTGCGATCGTATACGTGGGGGAAGTAAGGCTTAAATTGCCAAACATAAGATAGGGCCCCACTAAAGCTTGAGCTACAAATCCTGCGATGATCACCGCAATCAACATGGATGATCGCATGCGAGAAAAGTGACTCCCGACCAACTCCTCAATTGCGAACACGATTCCGCCGAGCGGGGTGTTGAAAGCTGCAGCAATCCCCGCCGCACCCCCAGAAGCGATTAGGGTCGAGTCATCGAGCTTCGGAAAGAACGATCTGAGGCGCTTCCCCAGAACGAGAAAAAGACTGGCCCCGATTTGTACCATTGGACCTTCTCGCCCGGTAGTGCCGCCTCCAAATAAGACTACGAGGTTTGAAGCGATTTTGGTGAGAAGGATTTTAATTCCGAGAAGCCTTCGGACGAGGGCCGGGTTTTTATCAGCGAGCTCGAGCGCGGCCATGACCTGAGGAATACCGCTGCCCCCAGCGGCGGATGAAAAGCGAAGGACAATCCAGCGAGATATCACAAAGCCCAGTGGTGTTATAAGGAGGGCGAGGTAGGGATAGCGTCGAAAGATCTCAAGAAACGCCTCAGTCGCGAATTCCGCAGTATGGGCAAAGGTCACCGAGAGTAAGCCAATCGCTACCCCTGAAAAGATGAACGGGAGCTTAAGAATAAGGCTCTCGCCATCAAGTCTTCCCAAAATCTGGCGCCAGGACTGCAGCAGGCTATCTTTCTTCACC
>SEDW01000853.1 GCA_004193325.1 Pseudomonadota bacterium
ATCTTACCGTAAAACTCTTGGATATATCGATAGAAAATGTGACAAAAACCGGTATGATAACGATCGACCAACGTGCCTTATCAATTGGAGACGAATATGCCTCTCGAATGGCTGAACGCTTTAATCGGAGGAGCTCTCATCGGAACGGCTGCCTCCCTTATGCTCTACTGGAACGGGCGTGTTGCCGGTGTCAGCGGCATTCTCAACGGAATGTTGAGCGGACCCAACAGCCAAGTCTTCTGGCGTTGGTTTTTCGTGGCCGGAATGATCATGGGCGGCATCATACTCAAGATATTGAATCCTAATCTTTTCTCGAGCGAACTCAAGACGCCGCTCTGGACAGTGGTTGCTGCGGGACTGCTCGTGGGATTTGGAACAGTGATGGGCGGCGGCTGCACGAGTGGTCACGGCGTCTGTGGAATCAGTCGCCTATCCCTGCGTTCGATCGTTGCAACTCTCGTCTTCATCGCCTTTGGAGTCCTCTCCGTATTTCTCTTCAAGCGTCTGGGAGTGATGGGATGAAAAATGCATTCGCCGCTTTTCTCGTCGGTTTGCTGTTTGCTCTGGGTCTTGGTGTTTCGGGGATGACCCAGGTAGAAAAAGTGGTTGGTTTTCTCGATGTCTTTGGCTCGTGGGAACCTACCCTCATGTTTGTGATGATGGGGGCGATCGCTGTGCATCTCGTGGCCTATCGCTTCATCATCAAAGCGCCTCATCCGCTCTTTGACACGAAGTGGCATTTGCCCTCAAAAAAGGATATCACTGCGCCGCTCGTCATCGGATCCGCTCTCTTTGGAATCGGCTGGGGCCTCGGTGGATTTTGTCCCGGTCCGGCTTTGGTTTCGCTGTCGAGTCTGCAGTCGAGGCCTGTGATATTTGTCGTTTCAATGATCGCGGGCATGCTTCTTTTCAGGCTCCTAGGCAAAGGTTTCAAGACCACTCAATGATTAATTTCCCTCATTGGTTTAGGGAGTCGCAAGTGGACAAAACACCCGTTTTGGACTAAAGTTATTGCTGTCGCGGCTTTTTGTTTCAGGGGGATTCATGGGCAATCAAATCTCAGACGCCGAGATAGAGAGCATTCTCGACAAGTTTGATACTGACAATCAATCGATCGGCAAAGGCCTGGTCGTTGGAAAGCAGGCTCCTGATTTCACCCTTCAGGATCACGCAGGCAATGCAGTTAAGCTTTCCGATGGTTATCGGAACGGGCCGACGCTCCTCGTATTTTTTCCGAGCAGTTTTTCTTCGACCAGCATGGATCAGATCTGCAACTATAGGGATGCGATCGAATCCTTCAAAAAACTTCGGACCCACATCTACGCGATCAGTCCAAACAGTGCTGAATATCACACGGAGCTGGTCAAGGAGAACGATATCCCTTTCTCCTTTCTCACGGACAAAGGCAATCGTGTGGCGACCGCCTTCGGAGGTTCGGCACTTTCCATGCGTGGGCAGATCAGTCGGGGAGTCTACGTAATCAATACCCGTGGCACCATTCTCCATGCTCACACCGAGCCCGTTATGCTCACGCATCAAAATACGGACAAGCTCATCGCGCTCATCACCTCGCTCCGCGATCACAAGCTTCTCTAGATCAATCATTATACGAAAAAAGCCTTCGATTCCCGCCGGAATCGAAGGCTTTTTCTATCGGTGGACTAAGGTCGTTTCTTAGCGTCTTTGTTCGGCTTGATGGCGGCCGCGATCTTATCGTCGTCCGATTCCACCCGCTTTTGAAAGAAGGGCATCTGCGAGAGCAGAGCGTGCGTCTGAGGGCCTGCGCCTTCATCTGCATGGAAGAGGAGGTAGCAGCACATATCCCCGCGTCTCCCAGGTTGTAAGCAACAGAATCGTGTAAACTGCCCCAGTCGCCTGGAAGGGCGACGATCGTATTGCGGTAGAGAGCGATACCATCATCGAACTGTCCCGCGCGAGTCAGGGCGATGGCGCGATTGTTCATGAAGGCCAGAACTCCGCGAAGGGATTCAAGCTTCGCCATGAGTTCGGATGCCTTGCGAACCTCGCCACTGCCCAATGCGATATTAGCTTTGGTTTCCTGCACCAGAGGATTACCAGGATCGAGCTCATCCGCTTTAGCTAGCGTGGATTCCGATCCCGCATCATCTTTCATAAAATGTTTGGTTTCAGCAATGCGGCAGAGGCGTTCCACATTGTTTGGAGAAATGTTTTGCGCGCGGCTAAAACATTTCAAAGCAACTTTGTAGCGGCCAAGTTTGAGAAGACATTTGCCAAGCAGGTTCAGGAGCGCGAGCGAGTTCGGAAATTCCTGCAGAGCGTTTGACGCCTGCTCACAAGCCTCTTCGTAGCGGCC
>SEDW01000854.1 GCA_004193325.1 Pseudomonadota bacterium
GCCCTTCATCAGACTCGCTTCAAGTTTCATCATGAGCTTCATCGGATTTGCAAACTTCACTTTGCCTTCGGGCAAAGGGGCCCTGAAAGTGTCAGCGAATGCTGGAGATTCAGCGATGGGAACAAATTCCCTGCAGAGTACGGGAACACCCGCTCTCCAATAGTAGCGTGCGAGCGGGAGCGTGGGGGCCACATTTCTCGTCAGCTGATGTTCAAATGTCATGAGCGCATCGGAGATGGCTTCGCTCTCACCATTGGATAGCATTGCATAGAGGGGCTTTCGCTCCTGATTGAGTTCAAGAGCTTCACTGAAATGATCTGTTACGCAGTGCCAATCCTCGGGATGGTCTTGCTTCTCAGCAGCAACTCCCACGGACGCGAGGCAGCTGAGACTAAGGGATAGAGGCATGAGCAGAAGGAACAGACGCATAGAGCACCTCGATAGATTGGATCATCAAAGACTCCTTGTGCAAATGGTGACCCATCTTAATCTCGAATAACTTCAGATGTTTATCGCGCAATACACTGTCAAATATTTCGACACGCGAATGAGTTCTTACACAAAAAAAGAGCCGCCTGCAGATGCAGACGGCTCACATTTTTAAAGATCTACTTAAGCCACGTTCTCAACCACACCCGACTCATCAAGAATCGTAATAGTACCCTTGCCGCCGTCGAGACGAATTCTCATTCCCGACTTCAAGGTGTTCGTGAGACCTTTGATACCAACGATGGTCGGTAGACCCATCTCGCGAGCCACGATTGCAGAGTGAGACAAGAGACTGCCGCGCTCAACAAGGAGACCCGAGATACTTGGATAGAGCGGAACCCAGCCTGGGTCCGTTCGGGCTGTGACCAGGATCTCACCATTCAGACTCAAGTCATCTTTCGGTGAATTCACGAGCTTCACAACACCTTCGATAATACCTGGACAGCAAGGCAGCCCTTTCAGGTGGTAGTCGGCTCCCTCTTCCACATCAGCCATCTCAGGGACAGCGAGGAAGTCGTTCTTCCAGTAAACCGCACCGCGGGTCTGAAAGCGCACCTTAGGATCTTCAGCTTCATAGCGCGCATATTCCGTTTTACGGATCGCAACAAAGGATTTGAGATCGTAGGCTGGGAGCGTACCTTGATGGATGCCCCAGACTTCGTTCATGCTCAAATACCAGATGTCCTCACCGGTCTCGAGGATACCTTTACTTGCCAGATCCACACCCATAGCGCGGAAGACCGAACGAGCAACACCGTAAGCACGGGTCCGGGAGAAGCGGGTGTTCTCACGGTTTTTCACCGCTTTACGAGCATGCTTGAGAGACCAGAAGTAGATGATCTTTTTGAATCCGCTCAGCTCTTTACGAACCGCAGTCTCCGCCTTGTCACGCATCGCATGTTCGCGTTCTTCGTAGGCCGCTTTCACTCATACAACGGAAGCCGAAGCGATCGATGTAAGCGAGAACGCGCTTGTAAAATTCTTTGTGCGGACTTTGATTTAAGGCTTCAAGCATCGTTTCAACCGGATGGGTCTCGACGAGTGTTTTCAGGTCTGCGTTCTTGACGACTTCGCCGGCCATTCGAATCAACTCTTTGGTTGGCTCGGCACTTTCGAGGTTGCCTTCACCGGCCAGGAGATCGTTCTGAATGCTGCTACCGAGACTGGTCAGCCATTTACCGGTCAAACCCTTCAAAATACCAAAGTGCACCATACAGAGGAAATCGTTGATGATCGGCGCTTTCCATTTGCCGAGCATGTTGATGTCCATGTCGAGGTAGCGTTCGAAGAGTTCATCACTCGACATGCGAGAGAAGTCATGGCTACGGAAACGGTCGTAGTCACGTTTGAAGTCAGAGAGGAACTTGTCGACGATGCCCTGGATAGCAAAGTGATAGTAGAGGAAAGCTACGCCGGTGCGGACCTTTCTCAATTTACCCTTCCACGTGTCCCACGAAGGATGTGGCTTGATGCGTTCGACGATTTCTGGAGAAAGCTCTTCGCCAACGCCCATCATGGTTTCCATGAACTGACGGTTCTTGGAAAAGCCTGGGAGAACACCAACCAGTTTGTACCAGTTATAAAGGTTATAGTAGACGCGGCCGTTCATACAGCCAAGCATGTTGCCAAGGTAAGGCTCCATGTCCTTTACCACATCACGCGACAGGCCAAGGATTTCACAAAACTGGACGTAAACCTTTTTGTAGTTCACAAGCGCAAAGGTGAACGAGAGCGGAGAGGTGAGTCCGCCGTAACTCTCGACGATGTTCGAGTTGTCCCAGAGGTTCGGGAAACCGGTGAGGTTTCGCTCAAGGGTCGTGACTGGACGTGTCTGAAGGATGTAAGTTTCGCCCTTTAATACGGCCCATTCCACGTCTTGTGGCGTGCCGTAGTAGGCTTGAAGCTTGACACCAACGTCATGCAAAGTCTTGAGCTGAGCTGCATTGAGAGAAGGCTTATTCCACTCGCTCTCAGGCAAAGCGACTTTATCGCAATGGCCCGAACTGATGCGGCGGAAGGCTTCTTTCTTCTCAACGATTTCAGAATTTGTCATGACACCTGTGTCACGAGCAATCCAGAAAGTATCGGCATCGAGAGCACCCGACACGAGACCTTCGCCAACGCCGTGCACAGCACTGACAACAAAATTTGCGAGATCATTCGTCATGGGATCGCACGTAAAGAGAACACCAGACTGCTCTGGATCCACCATCCACTGAAAGACGACGGCAACACTGATACCTGACAGAGCCAGGTTATTTTCTTTACGATAAAATAGGCAGCGATCTGAGAATCCTGAAGCCCAGCAGAGGCGAAGGTATTTCAGTGCATCATCGGCACTCCCTACATAGAGATAGCTCGAGAGCTGTCCCGCAAAGGAATGGCCTGCACCATCTTCGTCCGTAGCCGAAGACCGGACGGAAATCAATCCACCTTTTGATACCAGCGCGTAGGCTTCGTCAGCCAGAGCTTTAACACTCTTGGGCATCGGCGCCTTGACAATGATCTCTTCGATGTTTTTCGAAACGATGTCAGCGGTCAA
>SEDW01000855.1 GCA_004193325.1 Pseudomonadota bacterium
AAAGAAGCCGTGGAATACCTCGTTCCTAAGGGCCGCCACCTTGTGATCAACGAAGGCGACTACGTACGGGTAGGGGAGGCTCTCATCGATGGCCCGATCAACCCGCACGATATTCTCCGGGTTAAAGGGATCACCACCCTCGCGCGCTACCTCGTGGATCAAATCCAAGAAGTGTATCGCTTACAGGGTGTGAAAATTAACGATAAGCACATCGAAGTAATCGTGCGCCAGATGCTCCGGAAAGTGAAAGTTACCGAAGTAGGTGATTCCACCTACATCATCGGTGAAACGATCGACCGCCGTAGCTTCGACGAAGAAAACGCCCGTGTATTGGCCGACGGCGGACGCCCGGCCAGTTGCGAAGCGGTTCTCCTCGGGATCACGAAAGCATCGCTATCCACGGAAAGCTTCATCTCGGCATCGTCCTTCCAAGAGACCACGAAAGTGCTCACGGAAGCCGCCCTCGCCGGGAAGACCGACTACCTCCGCGGCTTGAAAGAAAACGTAATCATGGGCCGTCTCGTACCTGCCGGTACTGGTCTTGCCCGCTACAAGAGCTACGACATCGAAGTAGACAACCAGGACGAAGACGAAGACGAGGATCTAGAAAAAGACAGCGCCGGGACCGAAATCCCCTCTGCTCTCATCTAGAACCCGCCGTCTCCCAAAACTAAAAGTGCTCCGGGGAAATCCCCGATTTCAACGGAGCACTTGACGCTTAAGAGAGGCCCTTGCTATAGATGCAAGGCTCTAAACAAGGAAAGATAACGGATGCCAACAATTAGCCAATTGATCAAGAAGGGTCGTCACGACAAGAAAGCCCGCACGGCTTCTCCTGCTCTGAAAGCCTGCCCTCAAAAGCGTGGGGTTTGCACCCGCGTTTACACCACCACCCCGAAGAAGCCTAACTCGGCTCTCCGGAAAGTGTGCCGGGTTCGCCTCACGAACGGTATGGAAGTTACCAGCTATATCCCTGGTATCGGCCACAACCTTCAAGAGCACTCGATCGTGCTAATTCGTGGCGGCCGGGTAAAAGATCTTCCCGGTGTTCGTTACCATACCGTTCGCGGAACTCTCGATGCCCAGGGCGTTGCTAACCGTAAACAAAGCCGCTCTAAGTACGGCGCCAAGCGCCCTGCTAAGTCTTCGTAATTTTAGGAGTTATTTGTGGGTCGTAAAAAAGTAATTACCAAACGTGAAATCATCCCCGATCCTAAGTTCCACGACATCGTGGTAACTAAGTTCGTAAACGCTTTGATGAAGGGCGGGAAGAAATCCGTTGCTGAAGGCATCCTCTACGGATCCCTCGATATCATCCAAGAAAAGCTCAGCGAAGACGCCATCAAGGTTTTCAAAAAAGCGATCGACAACGTTAAGCCCCACGTTGAAGTAAAAAGCCGCCGCGTAGGCGGAGCTAACTTCCAGGTGCCCGTTGAAGTGCGTCCGGCTCGTCGCCAGTCGCTCTCCTCCCGTTGGATCATCGAATACGCCCGTAAGCGTACCGAGAAGAGCATGCGCGAGCGCCTTGCTGGCGAATTGATCGATGCTTTCCAAATGCGCGGCGGCGCCATCAAGAAGCGTGAAGATATCCACCGCATGGCCGAAGCCAACAAAGCCTTCGCCCACTTCCGTTTCTAAGAAAAATCGTTTAGAGATAAAGGCTCAAGTGTATAAACACTTGGGCCTTTTGCTTTTTTAGGAGTTGCTGTCAGTCTCGTTTTCGAGATACTTCAGCACACATATATGTCTAGTTCGTCCGACCTAAAAGTAATGCGCAATATCGGCATCATGGCCCATATTGATGCCGGCAAAACGACCACCACCGAGCG
>SEDW01000856.1 GCA_004193325.1 Pseudomonadota bacterium
CCCTTACGCTCGCTACTATCTCGCGCTCGTCGCGAAGTATGGCCGCGCGGATAACGAAGAAGCCATGAAACAACTGCAGGCGATGCTCGACGACACCGAAGGCAAAAACCTGGAGATGCAGCGTAAGGCGAACTTCCTCCTTCGCCGCATTCAGGCTCAAGTCTACGGCAAACCAAAGGACAAGGTTCAGGCCTTCAAGCCAGCGCCTAAGAAGGCTAAGCCTCTCTCAGACGTGAAGAATGAAGACATCGAGTCGGTCATCGACTCGAAGTAAGTCCGAAGCTCAATTACACGTTAAAGGCCCGGTTTATACCGGGCCTTTTTTGTTCTCTTTTCATTCCCCCTGGAAAGCACTAGTATAAGCCCACTAATGCAACATCGTCTTAATGACATTGACGAATGAGTATCACCAACTGACTCTTCGTCACCCCGTTCAGCGAAGCTGGACCTTTCAATCGGGAATATCAGTTATGGAATTGCCTAAAAGCTTTCGTGAAGCCCTCGATCAAAAAATCCCTTTGCTCTTCGACGGAGCGACCGGTACCGAACTCTACAATCGAGGAATCTTCATCAACCGTTGCTTTGAGGATGCCAATCTTTCGAGCCCCTCCCTTATCTCCGAACTCCATGCCGACTACGTAAAAGCCGGAGCCGAAGTCCTGAGCACCAACAGCTGGGGCGCAAACCGTCACAAGCTGCAAAAGCACAATCTTCAGGAATCGACTCGCGAGATCAATCGCAAGGCTGCGGAACTCGCGCGCAAGGCGATTGGTGACAAGGGCTATGTTGCAGGATCTGTCGGGCCACTTGGCGTTCGCATCGAACCTTGGGGACCGACGAGTTTCGAAGAGGCGAAAGCCGCCTTCGCCGAACAAATCAGTGGCCTCAACGACGGTGGCGCCGATCTCTTGTCGCTCGAGACCTTCGGCGACATCAGCGAACTGCATCAGGCTATTCTGGCGGCAAAAGAAGTTGCTCCCGAATTGCCGATTCTCGCCGAGATCACAGTGGGTATCGAAGGCAATATGCCTTTTGGCACCCCTGCAGAATGGGCGATTAAAAAACTCATCGAGTGGGGCGCTGATGGCGTCGGCTTCAACTGTTCGGTTGGACCCCAGCCACTTTTGACATTGATACAAAAGATTATTCCGAACCTTTCGATTCCTTTCATCGTGCAGCCTAACGCCGGTCTGCCGAAAGAAGTCGATGGTCGTACCCTTTACATGTGTACACCCGAGTACATGGCCGAATTCACGAAACACTTCCTGCAAGCCGGTGTTCGTTATGTGGGTGGATGCTGCGGAACATCTCCGGAACACATTCGTGCGATGTCGCAATCCTTCCGCCACCAGCGCGCGATGCGTTCAGCAGAAGATGCAAATTATTCGCATCGCATCGAAGTCACTAAGGTCGAAGACCCGAGCAAGACTCAGCCTGTATCGGCTTTCAAACCCGTTCCACTCGCGGAGAAATCCAAGTGGAGCCGTAAGATCGCCAATGGTGAAGTCGTCACGAGTGTGGAACTCCTTCCGCCTGCTGGTGTGGTTCCAACCAAGATTTTGGAAAGCTCCGCGCTTCTTCGTGAATCGTCAGTCGACGCCGTTAATATTCCCGATGGCCCTCGAGCTAGTGCTCGAATGAGTGCGATCCTCACTGCGGTGATGATCGAGCAAAAGGCTGGGATTGAAACGGTTCTGCACTATACCTGCCGCGATCGTAACCTACTCGGTATGCAATCGGATATGCTCGGCGCTCACGCCATCGGCCTTCGGAATATGTTGCTCGTCACCGGTGATCCACCAAAGATGGGCAGTTATCCAAACGCGTCTTTGATTTGAAGGCACTCTATAAATTTCTCGACTACATCGAGAAACACAATATCAAGATTCCAATCGTCGCCGGAATCTGGCCTTTGATGAGTTATCGAAACGCACAGTTTATGAATAACGAAGTCCCGGGTGTGTCGATTCCAGACGAGATTATGCGGAAAATGTCTGAGCCTCAGACTGCCGAAGAAGCGCGCATCGTCGGTGTGGAGATTGCCCGTGGAATGGTCTCGAGTCTTGGAAATGCCGTTCAGGGCTTTCAGGTCTCAGCCCCCTTTGGTCGGGTGGACCTGGCGCTGGAAGTGCTTAAGGGCGTAAAACGATAGTTTCTTCCTCTACGAAATGATTGCAATTAGGGCCGAATTTTGGAAACGACCAAATTCGGCCCTCTTTAATTCTTACGGTTGCTACCGATAGCAGAGATGCATTCATGGGAGCAAAGCCGAATGGAAAATTTCAAAAAAGCGTTAAAGCAAGCCATCGTAGAGAAAGCGGAAGCCGTCCGCATTGAAGACGGACAAAGTCCCCATCTTCTCCACTTCTCCAGCGAAAAAGCTATGGCCCAGCTTCC
>SEDW01000857.1 GCA_004193325.1 Pseudomonadota bacterium
TCCGCGAAGAGATCGTGGAGATAGGACTCAAGCCGTTCCCCCTTAAAAAATCCGGTTGGAATGGACTCAAGAGTATTTTCCAGCCACTGACTGGGCTTGACCTTTCTCATGCGTAGCGACGTGTTAAAGACCCGCTTTACAATATCGAAACCGGCAAGATCGAAGAGGGTTGAGATTTTAAAAGGCGGATACTTTGACTTCATGTCGAGCACGCCGCGAATCAGATCTTCAACCTCGATACCGTTCGCCACGACCGACCCGACAATGCTGCCCGAGCTGATGCCCGATATGGAATCGCAGGAATAAATATCCCGGCCTGTGAAGGCGTGTTTGAGCGCCAGAACTGTTCCAGCCTGATAAAGCAGACCTTCGATCGCGCCACCGCTCAAAGCCATACCGACTTTATTGTTTCGAACGACCCCCGCATAGAGCAGAGCATGCAGCCAGCGAAGGACGAGCGAAGTCTTCTTGGGTTCGACCAAAACATCACGAACATTGAGGCGACCCAGAGCAAAGATGCGGTGATCCACATCCTGACTCGCCCTAAGGACTGTTACGATTCGGGACATGGGGAAGTGAAAGTCGGGACCCCAAAGCTGCGCGAGCGAATGGACGTCGCGTGCAATCTGATAGATGCCCTGCAGAGCTTCCTTACCGTCCGATCCTCGTTCATCGTAAACGAGGAGATCGACGGGATGATGCCGGAGAAAGGGCGTCACACCATCGATATCGGAGAGAAGATAGATTCTGAGACTAATTCCTTTGAGTAGGCGATGGTCCAGTTCGTATGTCGCTGTGATCGCGTTGTCATCGATCGGCTTGGCGCCAAGGCGCACGATCGCCTGAGCGATTCCTTCCGCGCGGGAAGGGGACATTACATAGAGGAGGTGTTGCCGCATCTTACTTTCCTTGGAAAGACTTAAGCTCTTGAATCAGGCGCTCCGAGGAAACATATCCTGTGAGTCGCTTCGCTTTCTTCAGGTCGCCGTCAGCCGGAATCAAGACAGTTGTCGGGAGTCCGGGCATTTCATATTTGGCAGCGAGAGCTTCGTTCGCCTCGTTGCTTTCTGTTAAGTCAAGCTTAACGAAGACCCATTTGTCCTGCAGCAAGGAAATGACAGCTGCATCACGATAGGTGCTCTTGTCCATCTCTTTGCAGGCCACACACCAGTCCGCCCAGCCGTCGATGATAATCGGTTTATTCTCGGCTTTCGCCTTGGCAAAGCCAGTCTCTTCGGATTTGATCCAATGCAGTTCCGGAGTCAGATCCGATCCGGTGCTCCACTGTACGGCCGCAAAAAGTCCCAAACCAAAAATGATCGTTGGCAGAAGTTGCGTGAGTTTGTGGTGCATGAGGGAAGCTCGGGAAAGGATGATGCCGATCCCGATTGCGCCGACTGCGAGGCAGCTGATAGCAATCGTCTGCCAGTAGCCGCGAACCACATGGAGCGCTTCATAAGCAGTGTTTTTCAGGTAGTAAGCGGCGAGACCAAACATCGCTGCAGCAAAGATCATTTTGATGGCGACCTGAATCCTGGCGCTGACTTTGAACTTTTTCACATTTTTAGCGGCCATGCCCAGGAATACATAGGGTAGGGCAAAGCCAAGGCTATAGAGGAAAAAGAGCAAAATCGATTGCCAGGCCGACGTGAGATGAGTCGAGTAAGCGATCAACGCACCCATAATCGGACCAGTGCATGGAGCCGCGACAAGTCCGGCTCCTGCGCCCATGCCGATCGAATTGAGTGTCGAGGCTTTGCCTGAACCGAGCGAAGCACCGATGTTTTGGAGTTTCGACAGATTGCCAAAGCCAAGCATGGTCAC
>SEDW01000858.1 GCA_004193325.1 Pseudomonadota bacterium
TAGGTCATTCGCTTTTGATCGACGACTTCTGAATAGACGGCTTCGAACTCAAAACCAAAACTCCCATCCTTCGCTTCCATGCGCGCCGCGTACTTGCCGCCGACGCGTAAATCATTTGAGGCCTTTGGACATTGCCAGTCGGGGGACGCAAAATTCCACTTCGTGATGTGTTCGGGCTTGGTCCAGTACTCCCAGACTTTTTTTGATGGAGCAGCAACTGTGGCTTCAATAGTGATTTTAGTCATGGTTGATTCCTTTCACTGAGACTGTGCTTTGTTGGAAAATATACCATTCGATATCTCTGTGGTGTGGCCTTTTTGTCGTCGGGTGGGATTTGTCGTTTCGAAGCAGTGTGCCCCGGGGCACAAAGCTTTTTTGCTTCCCCACTGTGCCCCGGGGCACAAAGCTTTTTTGCTTCCCCCACTGTGCCCCGGGGCACAGTTCACAAAAAAAGGCGCTCACCGTTCAGTGAGCGCCGTTTGGACTTGTTAGATCAGTTTAAATTACCAACCGCTGTTCCCGGAGAGACGCTCGAGGAATGACGATGCGGTACCGCCAAGGTTCAGAGCTCCGCCCGCAGATGTAGTGACAGTGACGCCTTCCATAGAGGCCTTCCCGCTTGCATAACCACTTGCTGCGATGCCAGAGGTTCCCGAGCCACTGACTTTGATGTTCTTCAAGCTTAGGTTGCTGAAGTTATGCCCGTCCGATTCGAAGTGGATACCTTGGAACGTGGAATCGATAATGTCGATGTTTTCAGCTTTGATGTTCTTAACGTCACCCTGAAGCGTGTGGAAACGGAGTGCACCTCCACTTGTCCCGCCGTAGACTGCAAAGCAGTTTGCACGCCAAGGCATCTGAGAAGTTACGTTGCTAACAACGTTACCTGAGTTGGGTCGATCTCCCGCACCCTTGTAGGCCCAAAGAGCCATCGCATCGTCGCCGGTGTTACGGAAATGAACGTTGGTTACAGAAGAGTTCTGAGTTCCGTTGTCCAGATTTATACCGTCAGCATAAAGATTTCTGAAGCGGGAGTTTGAGACTTTCAGATTTTTCGTCCCGAACTGGTCCTTATCTGTACCGACCCACATACCAACCTTGAAATGTTCAGCCCAGATGTTCTCAACAACTGTGTCTGTACCAAGGCCACCGTTGAAGGCATTGTCTGGAGTATTGTCATCGCGACGATCGGTCTCGCCGAGCATTGCAAAGTCCTTAAAGGTACAGCCGCCTTCGCCCCAACAGTAAAAGGATAATTTTTTGCCCTTCAAAGTTGTGTGCCACATTCCAGCACCTTGAAGAGTCACGCCCTTCAAAGAAATTCCCATAGGTTCCTTGTAAGGATCGCCACCCGGAGCCAGAAGGCTATTCATTTGATAGGTACCAGCAGGTATCCATAACTTTTTCGTTGTGCCCTGCACGGCATCGATCGCTTTTTGAAGAGGAAGTGCATCGTCGACACCGTCGTCTGGTCTCATTCCGTGATCAGCAACGGATACATAACCTGCGGGCATCGTCAAAGGGGCCGCAACTTGCTCCATATCAATCAAGTCGACAACGTAGAATGCAGCGTTATCCTCAGCATCCTTCTGCAGCTTTACTTCGGCACCAGCTGGGATATTGTCGAGGAGCGCACGCGCTTCATCAAAGAAAGCATGCGGCTGACCGCGGCCTGGCTCGTTCGGAGTTTTGATGTCTTCGCCACCATAGACCCAGGAATATTTCGAAGTCACCGCAAGCGACTTCACACGTTTACCATTTACGTAGACGCCGATAGTCGAACTTATCCCGCCACCACCGGAAGAATCTGGAATCGACAAACGGACGACAATTGAATTGGCTGGTTTCGATGTTACGATCGAAACGTAATCACCAGTCTTTGCCAGACGAACCGCTTTACGGCCGATAGCTTCTGCTTCGATGAAATTTGCATCGTATCGGGTGCGATTGGGACCAATAACGGTCGCATTGGTTTTACCGTTTTCCGCCTGATATTCAGTCCAAGGCACTTGGGCACCACGGCCGGCTGGAATGAGTGCATTTCCACTTGGAGTGGCGGCTCCATTGTTCGTGTCCGGTACTGGAACAACCGGATCCTTTTCTTTGTCCTTATCACCAGGAACAACGGGATCCTTCTCTTTGTCCTTATCACCAGGAACAACGGGATCCTTCTGATCTGTGGGCTTGTCATCATCCATAGGCAGGGTATCGATCTCGGTATCGATCTCGTCTTTGTCATCCTGGGTCTGACCGGGATTGGCCTCAAAGTCTTTACCGATCTTGGCTTTCTTATAGGCTTCAAGGGAAGGCGGCTGCGCACAACTCAAGCCGAAGAGGCAAGACATCGTGATACAGATTTTCAGAGCATTATGTTTGTAAGCCATTGATTCGTCCCCTTGAAATGCGATGCAGTCTCCTTATCGGCCCGGGGCTCTCGATTCTGAAGAACAAATACAAAGGGAGACATTAGTTAAGAATTTCTTAACGTTATGGATAGGAAACTTTGCTTAACAAACCCGTCCACAAAAAAGCAAAGGCCCGAAATCACAAATAAAAAATCCCGCTCCCAAAATCTCAGAGACCGGGGTCTCTTAAGACTTCGCGTGGATAAGGACCCGTCTCATCGATTTTCAAACGGGAGAGGCGAAAGGTGCGACCATTCACAGCCTTAGCAAACTCGATCGTCGATTTTAAGTAGCACTTTTGTTTATTGATGACGAAGTTTCTTGCGCAGAGAGAAACCCAGCCCTCGGGCACAAGGTTGATTTGCGAAGGCTCTGGCACCAAATACCATTCGCACTTGTCCTTGTGAGTGGGATCGCAGGCGATCAAGGTCATTGCCACGAGGACGAGGGGCAGAAGCTTAAGAAAGTTCAACTTCTTAATCATTGTAGTGCACCTTGATTTCGATCCGGCGGTTTAGAGCACGAGTCTCTTCGGTCGCATTGGAGGCGATAGGACGAGTGTCCGCATAACCTGCAGCCGAAAGCGAAGTTGGTGGAAAGTTCATATCATCGATAAAATAGCGAACGAGATTGGATGCACGAAGACTCGAGATTTCCCAGTTGTTCTTGTCACCCGAAGCCGGCACGGAGTCGGTGTGACCCTCGACCGTGATGGGACGACCAAGTTCTTTGAGAATAGTACCGATCTCGCGAACTTCCTTCAAAGCACTCTGACTCAATTGATAAGCGCCCGGCTTATAAAAGTGGCTCGCGAGGAGTTTCACCCGGAAACCATCCTGATCGCGCGTTACCGAAACGATACGCTCAAGACCTTTGCCGGCTTTTTCCAACTCGCGGAATTTCTGCTGGCCGTAGAGTCTCATGTTAATCAGTTCAGCTGTTTTCTTCATCTCGGCATCAATAACTTTGGTGGCCCGGCTGGCATCAGGATACTTTGGAACAACGGGAGCACGCATTCGATCACCCTTACGATGCTCGAAGATACCGAAACCCTGTTCGGTCGGTGCGCTGCGGCGATTCTCAGGAATCTCTTCCATCGAGTCGGTGAAAGATTCCTGAATCGATACCGCGGCCTGTTGCACTTTCGCGTTATCGGCCCCTTCCTTTTTCAAGGCGAAGAGAACAACGAATACCGCAAAGAGGAGCGTAAGCATGTCCGCGTAGGGG
>SEDW01000859.1 GCA_004193325.1 Pseudomonadota bacterium
TGGCCGCCTTGATACTGAGAAGTCTTTTCTTTTGCGCTATGATCTTCCGCATCCGAACAGGCGTTCAGAAGTGGGAGGAGAATGGAGATGAGAAGTAATTTATGAGGCTTGATCACTGAGATACTCTCTATTCATTAAGACGACTCGTGCCTTACACAAGGATCTATCGACAGGTCGAAACCAGCTCTTTAATAATCCATTTTACACAAATGATATGCGGAGTTTAAAGACGCGTTTAAAACATGATTTCTCTGTTCAGGTTCGAAAAAACTGAAGGGAGATAAAGCCTTAGCTTATCTCCTTTCCATGTTTTTCCAGATGGTTCAGTCGCCGTAACCTATAACGGTAGGGGCTGGCGTTTTCCCATCAACGATTTTTCCGCCGCCGAGCTGACCATAACTGTTCGATCCCCAGCACTTCAGAGTTGCGTCATCAAGAATCACACAGTTGTGCAGACGACCGGCAGAGAGGGATTTAACGAGACTCGCACCAAAGTTGATGGCGGTCTGTGGCGGCGTATGACGTTCGATGAGGTCACCGTAACCGAGTTGACCTTCTTCATTCCCGCCCCAGCATTGGAGGCTGCTGTCATCCATCAGAGTACAGGTATGGGAGAGACCTGCTGATACAGAGACCACGCCCCGCGCTCCGATATCGATAAAACTTGAATCCGGCAACAGTCGATCGTTGATGTCGCCATAACCGAGCTGACCGTTTTTGTTTCGGCCCCAGCACTTGAGGTTACCGTCGGAGGTCGCTGCACAGTTGTGGTAGGCACCGGCCGCGATATCCACTGCTTTGACTCCGCTACCAAGGTTGATAGGCAGGAGAGCAGGTGCACTGCGGATAGTTTTGTCACCGTAACCGAGCTGACCGTTGGCATTGTTGCCCCAACATTTCACTGTGCTGTCATCTAAAAGTGCACAGGTATGATAGGCGCCAAGACTTAGAGATTTTGCCAGACGGCCATTGCCAAGGTTGATTGGAGTGCTCGGTGGGAGTAGACGATTTTGATAGTCGCCATAACCGAGCTGACCTGCGGAGTTTGCGCCCCAGCATTTCACTGTCGAATCATCGAGGACTGCGCAGGTATGAGCGAACCCTGCTGAGATGGAAACAGCTTTACGGTTGAGGCCTAAATTTATTGATGTCGCGGCCGGTGTTCCCCGACGAATCGTGTCGCCATAACCAAGTTGTCCGGAAGCATTCTGTCCCCAGCATTTGATGCTGTCGTCGTTCAGTATCGCACAGCTGTGCGAGTAGTTGACGGCGACGGCCTTAGCAGTTTTGCCTGCGCCGAGTATGATAGGAAAGGATGGTGGCATGTAGCGATCGATGCCTTCACCGTATTTATTGGTGTCGCCGTAACCGAGCTCCTGAGCGTAGTTGTAACCCCAGCAAGCAACCGAGGCATCATCAAGGACAGCACATGAGTGCGAACCCCCGCTCGAAACCTGTTTAGCAAAGACCCTGATATCGTAATCGAAGACGATGCGGACGTTGTCGGTGGCTTTATTACCGGCCTGATCTGAGACAGTGAGAGCGATGACATAAGCACCGGCCTGATCGACGATGAGTGCTGTATCTTCGGCGTCAGCGGCTGAGAAAAGGACTTTGCCTGGTCCCGAAACCTTTTTCCATTCATAGCTGATCGCGCCGTTGGTCAGAGCATCGATGGTTGCACGGTATTTGCTGCTCAAGTCTTGACCGAGTTCGATCGTCGGAGGGGTTGTGTCCCAGGTGAAATTGATTTCGTCGTAAGCTGTCACACCACTCGCTGTCGTGATGGTGAGGCGGAGGACATAAGTTCCGTCCTGACT
>SEDW01000860.1 GCA_004193325.1 Pseudomonadota bacterium
TTTGGATAAACTTTGCCTTTTTCGGTGCCGAAAGCAGCTTTTTCGAATTCTGGAACCATACGGCCAGCTTTGAACCAGTTAAGGTCGCCGCCTTTAGAACCGTTTGGATCGGTCGCGTATTTCTTTTCCATCGCTTCGAAGTTGTTCTTCGCGAGGATTTCCTTCAGAACTTTCTCAGCTTCAGCTTTTTGTTTCTCTTCGAAAAGGATGTGAACAGCTTTCACTTCTTTTTCTTGGAACTTTGCTTTGTTCTTTTCGAAGTATTCTTTCAACTTCGGCTCAGTGGTTTGCTCAGCGATGTATTTCTCAAGGTAGAGTTGAGCCATGATATCGCGTTTAGCTGTCTCAACCAAAGCCTTGTAACGGTCGCCGTCTTCAACTTTCGCGCCTTTTGCCTGTTCAGCAAGAAGAGTGCGCTCGATCATGTGATCGAGGAACTGAACGCGAACTTCAGGCTTCGTCTTAACCATTTCCGCCTGTGGGCCGAGTTGGTCGACGGCTTTTTTGTACTCTTCTTCGGTGATGCCTTTGCCGTTAACGGTGGCAACATCTTTCGCAACTGCGAGAGTGCTGAGGCCGGCAATTGCTACAGACATAAGGGCATTGGTAAGCTTGGTCATTGTCAGAAATCCTTTCCGTATTATCGTTGTTCAGCTGAGAGATCTTCCTTCAACCAGCTGAGAAGCGCCTCAAGTTCTTTATCGACTTCCTGATCGAGAAGAGTCTTGTCGTCCGACGAGAAGGTAAGGCTAAACGCCATGCTCTTCTTGCCTTCTGGGAGATTCTTGCCCTGGTAAACGTCGAAGAGCCGTTGGTCCTTAAGATACTTGCGACGTTTGAAATTTACGAAGCTTTTCATGAAGGCATCGTAAGAAGTTGCCGTCGGTACCAATAAGGCCACATCACGAGTCGATGGCGGGAAGCGAGTATTCCCGGAAATATAGGCTCTTTGCTCATTGTAAGCCGCGAGAACCACTTCGAGATCAATCTCAAAAAGAGTTGGTGCCGCGTCGAGGTCATAGGCCTTCGTTGTGCGTGGGTGGAGTTCTCCAAGCCAGCCCAGATATTCGCCCTTGGCATTATGAATGCTTGCTGAAGCACCCGGATGAAGCCAGGGAAAGTCCTTTCCATCTGCTGCTTTGAAGGTCAAATTGCGAATGCCGAAAGCGGCAAGCCACTGCACGATAAACGCTTTGCCGTGGAAAAATCCGGCCTGTTCTTCGGCTTTGTCCCAAGATTTTACGGAAAGATTGGTATCGAGGATCGCCGCGACTTTTGTCTTCTCAATCGGACGGTCGTCTTGGCGAGCTTTCAAAGGAACGTGATCGCCCTGCTTGGAAAGACTTGCATAGACGGCAGGCAATTCCTTGCCAAGAGTCTTCGGTTCATGGAACGTTCGGGCCAATTCAAAGAGGCGCGTGCCCTTGATGCCGTTCCTGCGGTTCTGCACAAGCGCCTGAATGAGGCCTACAGCCATCGTCGAGCGCATGTAGCGGTGATGTTCAACCAGAGGATTGACGAGCTTCACGACTGCGCTGAGTGCATGGCCTTCGCCGATGCCGAGGTTCTCGAGATCAGGCGCGCCCATGAAAGGGAAGGACACGGTTTCATGCAGACCGATCTGAGCGAGAATCGCTTTGTTCTGGTCGATGAAGTCGATAAGTGGATGTTCGGGTAAAGAGCCGATTTCCATCTTTGGAAGCGTCAGAGGAATGTGTTCGTAGCCGTGGATACGAATCACTTCTTCGATGAGATCAACTTCGCGCTCGATATCGTGGCGCCAGCTCGGCGAAGTGACCTTGACCGATGACTCG
>SEDW01000105.1 GCA_004193325.1 Pseudomonadota bacterium
GCTCTCGTCTTCGCGATTTATCTGCCGAGACTTTATCCCGTCTCGAGTCCTGTGGCGACGGCCGGTATTCCGCTCGCGTCGAGCTTTGCGGCTCTACTCGAATTTTTTCTTCTGCGCCGCGCTTTGCGCAAAACCATTCCCTTCAACGGCCTACCATTGAACTACATCCTAAAACTTACCCTCGCCGCAGCCGCGGGAGGCCTCCTCGGAGCCTTTAGCTACCGCATGCTTTTGCCGATCCACCTTCCAGATTGGATGGCAGGCGGACTCGCTGTCGGAGTTTTTGGAATGGTGTACGCAATGCTCTGCATTGCTTTTAAGATCGACGAGGCGATGATTTTTTGGGTCAAGGTTCGCAGACGATTCTGATCGAGACGCAAAAAAGGCCCTAAAAGGGCCATTTTTAAACAAATTTTAAGCAAGAATCATGGCATGCGTTCGGTTGGCTCGAGTGCGTGCCACTTGCTTTGCAGCTTTTGGTTCGCTACGAAGGGAGCTTTTCTGAAGATGAGATTGTGCTCACCGAAGGTCACCATGTTTTTCGAAGGATCGATATCAGCGATCTTCACTTCTTGCGAAATGTGGCTTTTTAAAGGCTTACGGCAGTTGATTTCGTAGACGTAGATTTTGCTGCCCGAAGCTTTAGCCTTTTCAGCGGCTTCGACGACAGCTGGCGTCGTCTGGATAGTAATCAGTTTACCTTGCACACCCCATTCGATATCGAATGGCTGCACTTCGCTGTTGCGATTGGAAACGATTATATACAGATTCATATCCATGCGTATCTTCCTTGAATGGAGCCTGAGGTAATAAGAATGCGAATTCCGCGTCTTCCTCGATTATAACAGAAGCCGCGAGGCTCTTCTTGCCGGGTGTCCGGTCTAATCCCTTAAACGTTTTTGGCCGTCAGAACCACTAGTCATTTCCGCTAAATATTTATAGACAATGATTTCGAAGACTTATCCCCAGCAAATCTTACCCCTGCAAACGGCCACAATAGCCAAAATTCTCCAAAAATATTCGCCTAAAGCGGATCCTAGTCCCTACCGATAAGAGGACTGAGGCAGACAGGAGGAGCTATGCTACGTTCTCAAGCGAAACGACTCGTGGTCCTTGGCACAGGATTCGCCCTTATGGCGATGGCCTGTTCCAGCCCCGTGCAGAGACCGAATCTCAAAAAATCGGCCGCTGCCACGGACAACGACCCGAGTGATGACGATGCCGTAGCCGAAGGCGCAAACGGAGTCGATCCGGCTACAGTCGGCGTGTCCCGCATCTGGCGTCTGACCGTTCAGCAATTCGAAAACACCGTAAAATCGGCTCTCGGCAAAGACGTTTCGATCGAAAAGAAATTCGATCCGGGATCAAGGCCCGAAGATGGCTTTGGAATCGATGCCGACAAACTCGGAATCGACAACATCTATGCGAGTAACCTTGAAACCGTTATCGCCGAAGTTCTGGCGACATCAGCTGCCGATCTGACCAAGCCCTTTCCTTGTCTCAAAGAAGCCTCCATCGCAAGCGATTGCCTCGATACCTTCATCAAATCCTTTGCGGGAAGCACCTTCCGACGTCCTCCTACGGAAACCGAACTCAAGCGCTACAAAGATCTCTTTGCAGCGGTCAAGGCGAACGGCAGTAACGACGAATCTCTCACGGCCGTTGCCGAAGCGATGCTTCGCTCGCCCTACACGCAGTTCCGTATGGAACTCGGCCGCAGCGTCGATGAGAATCCTGGGTTAACTCAGCTTTCCAGCATGGAACTTGCGACCCAGCTCGCCTTTGCCATCACCGATGCGCCGCCCGATAAAGAACTTTTGGAAGCCGCAGAAAACGGCGACCTTATGAAAAAAGAATTGCTCGACGCACAGATCCGTCGCCTTATGGCGAGTGATGCCTTCGTTAACGGTTTTACCGATTTTGTCTTCCGCTGGAGTGGACTGACCTGGATTTCTGAAGCCAACAAGAACGCTACCGCTTTCCCTGAATACAAAGCCGAAGTCCGGGATGCGATGCTCCTCGAATCGAAAGCCTTCCTCCGGGATATTCTCAAGAACAAAAAAGGTAGTTTCAAAGCGCTGATGACCAGCACGGAGACCACAATCACCCCAGCGCTCTCGCCCATTTATAATGCAGGAACTTTCACCGGCACAAAAAAGATTAATCTGCCGGCTAGCGAACGGGCAGGCTTTTTCACGATGCCCTCCGTCATCACAGCCAACTCACCGGCACATGACACAGGTCCCGTGCAACGCGGCGTTTTCCTCTTGAAACGCCTGATGTGCACCGCACCACCCCCACCGCCGGCAAACCTCAAAACCGAATTGCCTGAGACGGATGAAAAGCTGACTCTCAGAGAACGCTTTGCGATTCACTCGAATCTGCCTTCGTGCTCGTCCTGTCACCTCATCATCGATCCCTTTGGCTTTGCGATGGAAAACTACGATGCCATCGGCCGATACCGCAGCCAGGACAACGGCAAACCCGTCGACTCCTCGGGCGCGATCACCAAAAGCGCAAACTCGAATACGACCTTTAAAACAGGCGTGGAAATGCTGAACTTCCTCTCGGGAAGCCAGGAGGTTCACGAGTGCTTCGTGAAACAAGTTTTCCGGTATACCTTTGGCCGAAGTGAAGGCTCGGGCGATGGGGCGTTGATCAAAGAAGCCTACGCAAAATTCAAAGCTTCGGATCTCGATATCAACGAACTCTTCACCACCCTTTATTCCTCCAACGCATTCCGCTTCAGAAAGGAGAAATAAGCCATGGCCAAGTCCAACTACAACCGCCGCGACCTCTTTAAAACCTTCGGCGCCAGTGCCATGCTTCTGCATCCGATCATCAGTATGCGCGAGGCCTACGCAGAGGAAGCGGTGAAGAAACGTTTTGTCTGTATGCTTACATCGAGCGGCGTGATTCAGGCTAACTTTTGGCCCAAGGGCGATGCGAACTCCTATGATTTTGCAGGCACATCACTCGAGCCACTCGCTGCCTACAAATCTGATCTCACGATCGTCAAAGGCCTGAATAACGATTATGGCCCTTACGATTCGCACTCTGGCGGCGCAGTTTCGCTCCTCACAGGTGATCATCTCAATCCAGGCAACTGTACCGGATCCTGCGATTACCTCTCGGGCGATACCTTTGCAAAGAGTGCCTCGATCGATCAGATGGTTGCCGACTACTACAAGGGTAAGACCTCAACCTCTTCCCTCGTCCTCGGCATTTTGCCAACAGCTGAACGTCCGAGCCGTTACATTTCCTACTCGGCGGCGGGCAAGGTCATTCCACTCGCGACCAACCCTTACACCGTTTTCGATGCGGTATTTAAAGATCTCGTACAGGGCTGCGATCCGAGTAAACCGGTCGACTCCGCAGCACTTGCCAGAAACAAGGCTCGACGCAAAAGCATTCTCGATGCCATCAAAGGCGATCTCTCGGATGCTGTTCGTCTCGCTGGACTCAATGCGAATGAGAAGGCCAAACTCGAAGCCTATACGGATAGTATTCGGCAGATCGAACAGACTCTCGAAGGCATGTCCACGTCCACTGTATCGCCTTGCGAAAGCCTCAAGAGTTTCATCGGCCAGCCCAAGATCGAAGTCAAAGCCGAGAACTATATGGAGAATTTGCTTATCTCCTCGGCCAGCTTAAGTCTTATAAAGAAGGCAATTCCACACTGCTCGACAACTCCCTCGCCCTTTGGACGAGCGAAATCGGCGAAGGATCCAACCACACTTCGCAGAATATTCCCTTCGTCCTCGCTGGAAAAGCCGGCGGCGCAATGAAGTCAGGCCGCTACATTCCGCTGGGTAAGACGGAACATCAGGGCGCTTTGATCTCGATATTGAATGCAATGGGATTGACCGATAAGAAGAGCATCGGCCGGGCTACTAATCCGAAATCTTTGCTGGCCTAAGCCAGCCTCTCTCAAACTACGACAAGACGAAACGCGGAGAATGGAATTATTTATTCCGGAATCCGCGTTTTTCCATTTCATCTTCCCGCGCATCGTTGATCTCACTCATGACCGCACGAACATCAGCCTTACGATTGCTGCCTTCGAACTTGCCGGTGAGAACCGTGTCGGGCTTGAGTTTACCATTCTCAAAGAATTTCCAAATTTCTTTGGCATAATTCGTTTCGAGAATCTCTGGAGCAAAACGTCCGAAGAATGCCGCGAGCTGCGAAAGATCGCGCTCGAAAAGACCAAAGGCATTGTTCGCCGTGGCCTGTATAGCCTGCGGAAGATCGATGATGACCAGGCCATCAGCCGCCTTCAGCACATTGAATTCTGAAAGGTCACCATGAATCAAACCCGCGCAAAGAATCTTCACCGACTCACGGATGAGATCGAGGTGGTAGGCGCGTGCTTCCTCAGCTGTGACATCGACATCGTTTAATCGTGGTGCTGGATTGCCATCGGCATCCGTGACCATCTGAAGGAGGAGGACTCCTTCGTGATAACCCAAAGGCTTAGGCACCTTCACGCCCACCGAAGCGAGGTGATAGAGCGCATCGACTTCGGTGTTCTGCCATTCCGCTTCGCGTTCCTGACGACCGTATTTGCTGCTGCTTTCCATCGCGCGAGCCCGGCGGCTACCGCGAACCTTGCGGCCTTCGGTGTACTGGGTCTTCTGCTTGAAAGTCCGATTGTTTGCTTCCTTGTAAATCTTTGCACAACAAAGTTCGCCCTTGACCCGGACCACGTACACTTCGGCTTCTTTGCCGCTTTGTAACTGGCCGATCACGTCTTCGATCATGTGTGCGTCTAACAAAGGTTGCAATCGTTTCGGTATTTTCATAAGCCCTTGGATCCGTACTGCCAAAATTTCGAGGAAAAACTTGGCTCGAGTTTATACTGGGATGGTCGGCTTAGCTAGGAAAAGCCAAGCGACGACGGGCGGAATTCCACTCATACCGCCAAAAAGCCTAACTTTCGAAATATTCGCTCGAAAAGCTGACTCCCTTGGCCTCCAGACCCTGGACGAGTGCGTCGCCAAGTCCAGTCGAAGGGGTGACAAAGCCCGTCATCAAGGCCTTGCCTTCGGAGAGCAAGAGAGCGGTCGTGGCTGCGGCGAGAACGGTGAACTCATTTCCCGGATCGCCTTTGGCCTTCATTTTGATCATGACCCGAGGCCGCCCGTCCTCTTTGGCAATCAAAGTCCCCCTGTAGTAACCATCACGAATCGCCTGCTCCGATGGGCCTTCACCTGCCGACGGACCAAGTTTTCTAAGGAGCATGCGGCCGATGGGATTGGTCGTCATCGCTGCAACCGTTCCAAGAGCAGCTGTGATTACGTAGGCCTTGGCTTTACCGCCTGGGCCTTTGGGAACTAGCATGCGCTCTTCGTAACTAATTTTTCCGATCGCTGGATTGCCGGGAATTCTGAGAAAGAGTGAGCGTCTGACGACCGCGGTATTCACAAAATTCATGAAGAAGAGGGTCGACCATTTTTTTATGAGAGGCTCAAAGGTCGGAGTAAAGACAGGCTTCTCGCCATGCGCCCAGTTTGTGTCGGGGACGAGGAGATTATCGTTTTGCATCGCTTGCGTTTGCTTGTTTTCCGCCATATTCAAAGCGGTTTCTAAGGTTCCGCCGTTGAATCCACCGCCGACCTGATAGTAATGCTTCATCTCATCGAGGCGCCAACCGTGGCGCTCAGCTTCGTTCATGGCGAGAAATACGACGAGATCCGCTGGCACGGAATCAAAACCCGACATGGGAATGAGACAGGCTCCGCTCTCTATTGCCTTCGCCTGATAGCGGTCAATCATCGTTCGAATAAAGGGCGATTCGCCGGTAATATCGCAGTAAGAAACACCGTAGTCCGCGCAGGCGGCAATCACGTTTTCCCCATAGAGAGCGAAGGGCCCGGCAAAGTTTGCAATGACCCGCCCTTGCTTCACCATCGCGAAAACGGAATTTTTATCCTTGGCGTCGGCCACGAGAACGTGCGGCTTATGCTTGCACTGCAGCGCGATCTCTTCGAGTTTCGCGCGATTTCTGCCGGCAATGGCGAGCTTAAGATTGGGTTCATTGCCAAGTCTTAGAGCCGCGAGACGACCCGTGAAGCCCGTGGCTCCGAAGACAATCACATCATAGCTGCTACTCGTGGTCATTCGTTTTCCTCATGACTGACAGTTGGAGGAAACATCTAAACCGCTATTGAGGAAGAGTGCCAGTGAATTTGCAGAAAGAGGCGAATATGAGGCGGGCCAGAGCCCGCCGTCATGATCAAGGCGCGGGCGGAGTCGTATTGTTTGGAACGGGCGCGTTCGGATTTGTTCCCGGTGCCGGTGAAGTATCGTTCGGCAAAACGCCTTCTTCCATAGGCGCTGAATCACCTGGAATCGAATTGGTCGAATCAGGCTGACCCGGCATCTCGTTTGGAGTGGGTGTAGGATCCATCGGTGTCGGGTTCGTCGTTTCGGGAACCGACGATGGAGGCGGCAGCGGAGCTTCGTTTGCCGGGTTCATGTTTTTCTTCGTGCAAGCGAGACCACTGAGCGTGAAAGCTCCGGTGACCAGGGACGTGAGAAGAATGTTTTTCATCGCAAATACTCCTAAGTTCTCATGCATTCATGTCTTGGTCCGGGACGAAATTGGTCCCGAAGATCCATGGCCAAAGCTTAGTACAGGCGAGCTGCGATCTTAATGGATAATCTTACTAGGGGGCGGGTATAAAATGAGGCAGGACAATGACTTAAGACGAAAGGGGCGAAATGAAAATTTCGCCCCTTCTCATCACTTTATTATTTGTAAGTCTTCAGGAGTTCATCAGCTGTCGTGAAGATAGGACGAATGTCAGTCGGAATATGAGTCAATTTATTCAGGACCGCCTGAATTTTAGGATTCATAACCATATACTTCTTCGCAAAGGCATCGGCTTTCGTTTTGTCGCCGAGAGCCTGAATCGTCAGGAGTTCACCCGTCAAATCCTTAATCGCGCCCTTGATCTTTGACTCATCAACACTGAAGGTGCCGTCTTTAGCCACAACGAAAGCCTTGGCATCGAGGAGATAGTTCATCTGCAAAGCTACGGCTTTACCATGAGCTTCGTTCAGACCAAATCGTACCGAACGGAAGGACGATGCGAGATAGGTCGTGTAGAGAGTCTTCTCCATCTCCTGCGAGAGTGTACCTTTGTCGATCAAATGCTGAAGAGCCCAGAGACCGGAAACGTCGGCTTTCGCCTCTTCCAGTGCGCTGTAGTTATTTTGCAGACGATCGCGAACAGTAACAGTTTTACCGTCAACGGTCACAGTGCTTGGCCCAAGACCGTGCATAAGTTCATGCATGAGAATGTGAGTGAAGAAGGATTCAAAACTGATCTTGGCCTGATCCTTTTTCGCGAGGGCGATGCGAGTGATAGGAGTCAGAACATTTTCAAACTTCAGTTCCTGAACGTTTTTCAGCATGGTGCGTTTGGTGCCCATCTCCGCTGAAATCTTCTCATCGTTTGGCAGGTTGTACGCTGCAGTCTGGATCCCACGGTTCGCTTCGCCAGCTGAGTATATCGAGTTCACAACGCGGATCGGAGCGAGAGCACCGATTTTAGGGTTTCTAAATTTTGGATCGAAGGGAAGGTTGTCCTCGAGACCCTGTAGCTCAGCCGAGAACTTGGCAAGCTTCGCCGTTTCCGCTTCGTCACGAATCGTGATGAACGATTCAAAGGCCGCTTTCGCGCTGAACCATTCATCTTCGTAGGTTTCATAAGGCCCAATAGTTGGCTCGATGGAAGCGTCGAGCTTCATCCAGGCAACATCGCTGTCGTAGTATTTATTCGAGAGGAAAGCATCGGCGCGCTTATTGAGGAAGTCTTTGAGAGTCGGCTGGGTCGTGAGAGCCGCAGCTTCTTTGAGAAGCTTTGCAGCCGTATCGATCTCAGGCTTATACTCTTCGTTATAGCCAACGAGTTTGAGTTTGCCGGCGGCATCTTTTCTCACAACTGTGAAAAAGCCTTTAGCCGACGCTTGCTCAGCAGCTGGCAAAGAAGCGATCCACGCCTCGATCTCAGCTTTAGTCGAACCTTCGGGATAATAAGTTCCGGCTTCCGGCTTATGCGGCGCGCCTGGAACAGTGGGCTTATGATCGTCCTGGAGAGACCATGGGCCTTTGTCGAGCATGAAGGCTGCATATCGCGCTTTACCGAGGGCCGAATTGTCCTTGGCAAGGCTGTCTTTCATCGCTTCATTGCCAGACCAGATCTGACGGAAGTAGATCGTCTCGATCACCTGGGAAGCCTGGATCATTTTCGCCAAAGCCTTTTTTTCAGACTCAGGGAATTTTGACAGATCGACCTTCAACTCAACCGCTTTAAAGCGTTTGAGAATCGCTTCGAGACCTTTGATATCAGGAAGCTTCGCTTGGCTCTCTGTAGATTTGGGCGCAGCGTCTTTCGCGTAGATTAGTGGCGCAGCATTGGCTGTGAGCGCCAGGAGTAGGGGCATAACTTTCAATTTCATCAGCTCATCCTTTAAAATCCAATGAGAACAAGACTTCCAATTGGAGGACAAGCTAACACAAAAATTTTGGGAGATCGAGGCTTCGCTCAGTAGGCTTCCGCACCGCTATAATGGTAGCGATAATGTTCGCGCTCCTGCACATCCTTCAGGCGATCGACATCAAAGCGGATGAGCAAACGTTCATGTCTCGCATTCGCGTAGACCACATAAAAACTGTAGCCGTCGCTATGAGGAAAAGGTGAGGAAAGAAGGCCGATGGCTTCAAACTCTCCTAAGTTCCCGTAACCGAAATCTCCAGGTTGGAAACTGAAGTTACGAGCCTTCATCCCTAAAAACTCATCGCGTTCGACTCTTTCCGCGCTTTGCGTTGCAGTCGATTCCAAACCCATATCTCTGTCCGTACTCGTATGCATGTTCATCGTCCTCTCCCAGCTCTTCAAAGGGGGCCTTTGTTATAAGGACTTCAGTCTAAAGAAAGTCGGCGTTCGGCTAGAACTGCAATTTCAAATCGTTTGCCCCTGGGCCCCGTCTGAATCGAGCTTGCGCCAATAACGCCGGTTTTTATCCTTGATTTAAGCGGATCTCATTTACGAAAGATTCTCCTCACAAATCGTATTCCCCTTAGAAAACAGTCCAATCGCGACAGGGTCCAAGGCTCTGATATCGCGGGAGCACTCGCGGATTTTGGGGTGATTGTGCTAGTTTCCCCTTGAGACAAGGCCTGTCTCTCTACCTGAACCCCTCAAGCTCCGACGGTTACATTCAATGGATCTCTCAACACAATGGTTTCTCGTCGTCGGCACCGTTTTTATAGCCATGGCGGGATTTGGATCCTGGCTCACGCGCCTTCCCCTCACCACAGGTATCGTCTACGCACTCATAGGAGTTGGGATTGGACCCTTTGGTCTCGATCTTCTGTCGATCAATTTTTTTGAACATGCACGATTTGTAGAACACATTACCGAAATCGCCGTCGTCATATCTCTCTTCACGGCTGGACTCAAACTCGATCTGCCTTTGACCGATCCGCAGTGGCGATTATCGCTCTCGCTCGCAACCGTGGCGATGGTCATCAACATCGCTCTGGTCGCTCTCGCCGCAACATTCTTTCTCGATTTCAGCATCGGCGCAGCGATCCTACTCGGCGCGATTTTGTCACCGACGGACCCCGTGCTTGCTTCCGATGTGCAGATCGAAGGTTCGGAACAGCGGGATCGGCTGCGTTTTGCCCTGACTGCCGAAGGTGGTCTTAACGATGGGACTGCTTTCCCCTTTGTGATGCTGGGCCTCGGGCTGATGGGCTATCACAATCTCGGGGACTACGGTTGGAAATGGGTTAGCGTCGATCTCATCTGGTCTATCGTTGGCGGCTGCGGGATTGGTTATCTCATGGGCGTCCTCGTCAGTCGCTGCATTCTCTTCCTACGCTCCAAACATGCCGACAAGGAGAGCCTGGACGATTTCCTCACCCTTGGACTCATCGCCTTGTCTTATGGCGTGGCCGTCGCTGCCCACAGCTACGGTTTCCTCGCAGTTTTTGCTGCCGGTATCGCCCTGCGCAGGATTTCCAAACCTTCGATCAATCATGAAATCGCCAAACACAGCGACGGGAATATCGACAAGGAAGTGAAAGCGGCAAGCCGTTTGCCCGAAAAAGTTCTGAGCTTTAACGAGCAGCTCGAAAGAGCTGCCGAAGTTGTGGTCGTCATTATCCTCGGCACACTCATCAGCGCCGATACCTTTACGCGCGGTCCCTGGATCTTTGCCATTGGACTCCTTTTCGTCTTCCGTCCCATCTCGACCTTGATGACGATTGGCCGAAGCAAAACAGTAAGCTCCTTCCAGAAGAAATACATCGCCTGGCTCGGCATCCGCGGCATCGGCTCTATGTATTATCTAGCCTACGCAGTCACGCATGGACTCGACAAAGGTGTTGCGAAAACGATAGCGGACATCACCATCGGCGCCATCGTGCTTTCGATCCTTGTCCACGGCATTACAGTGACACCCCTTATGAATGTCTATGAACGCCGGCTCAAACGCTATCGCATGAGTATTAAAGAACGTTTTGATCGTAGAAGAAGAATTCTCCATCAGAATCGTTAAAGGTCCCCGATGACTTGATGAGCAATGGTGCGCTTATTGCAAAGCTTTCCATGGATAATATCTCTGGAGGAGCATCATGATTTACGCACTATTGGTTACAGCCACACTCGTTACTCTCGGCGTTGGCATTCTCTGTCACCTGCTTAAAGTCAAAAATTCTTATCTCGTTCTCGCCATTCAGTTCGTCTCGACCTTTGCTGCCAGTTACGGAGTTACCTACTGGTTAGGTAAAGGCGTTTTCACGAACGGCTATATGGCTGCTGTCTGTGCCGCTATATCACTCGCGATTTTTGGCCTACTCCTTTTCCTTCGCGAAACCATCGGACCCCTCGATACAAGAGAGCCAGGACCGCTTGGTATCAAACTGTCTCGCGATCAAACGCGTCGTCCTCATCCGATGATTCGTTAATCAGAATATCCCCGGAAGTCCCGGGGATTTTTTTGTCCGGAGTTCGTTTTGAGTCTGCCTGATATTCTCAATCAAATCTTTCATGCGGCGCTCTATTACCTGGGTCTGATATTACTCGTTCGCCTCGCTGGCAAAAGACTCGCCGGTCAGACCACAACCTTCGATCTACTTATCCTCATTTCACTCGGTGTAACCCTTCAAAACGTCACTTTGGGTGAAGGCAAAGCCTCAGCCGCGACCTTTATCCTGACCGTATTCATTCTCCACCGTTTGACTGCACTCGGTTGCGCCCATTCGCCTTTTCTCTGTCGCCTCGTTCGCGGAGGGCCAAGGCCGCTCGTTCGGAATGGACGAATCATCAAGGAAGCCTTACTCAGCGAAGCCCTAACGAAAAACGACCTTGAAGCGGCGCTAAGAAAGCTGGGCTTTGAATCGGTGGAGGATGTGAAGATTGCTGTACTCGAGGAAACGGGACACATCTCCGCCATCCGTAAGGACAGCTGACGCTTTCATCGAATTTTCATCTCCATTCGCTAAATTGATGAACGAGAGACCAGTCCTTGGTTTGCAATCCTCCGCTCGCCGTCCCTAACCAAAAAATTAGCGAAACAGTATGCACCAATCATTTTGGAAGAGAGTAATTTTGACAGTTATTACCACGCTCGCTCTGGAACATGCCTACGCCGATGAAGCTATCAATAAAGCCATGCAACGCCCTCTCATTGTCGGAGCGAGCGTAAGCGCCGATTGGAAGGCTAAAAGCCCTGGTAAACTCCTGGCCTTGAAGTACACCAAAGATTCTGAAATCAAGACAATCGCCATCGGCGGCCGCTCGGGTCGCGACGTCTTAAAAAATGTAAGTTCCGCTGACTTAAAAGACCGTACGATCGTGATCGGTCTCGATCTTTTCTTCTGGGATGCGACGCTAAAATCTTCCGCTGAGAGCCTCAGCGCGATGAATAAACTTCTGACGTCGGTCAAGGACCTCGACATTCCTATTATTCTTGGCGAAGTGCCTTTGCTCCTGCCAGGGATGCAGCCCCA
>SEDW01000106.1 GCA_004193325.1 Pseudomonadota bacterium
GTACAGCCGCCGACTGTTCCAGCTCTTGGGTAAAGGATGCCCTGACCCGCTACGTACTTCGAGTCGGCTTGATTGTCGGCAGCTTTGACAAAGTGATCGACGTAATAGTCCCAGGCCATTTCCGAATCTTCGGTCGACTGGGTGTGGAAGGCCGGAACTTTGTAGACATCGCGGAGACCTTGATCGGTTCCAGCTTCGAGAAGAAGGACCTTAAAGCCGGCTTTGGCAAGATTGACTGCGAGGGGACCGCCGCCAGCGCCCGAGCCGACGATGATGTAATCGTATTCGGCTGAGGATTTGTCGGAAAGAGTCGATGAACTGCTACGGCCAACCACGCCGCATGCGGCAGTCGAGGCAACAGATGCGATCGCGGTGAAGAAACTTCGTCGGTTGAAACGGGATGACGTCATCGATTCTCTCTCAAAGGACGAGGAGCAGTCTTGCCAATAAGACAGGCTCTGGGATGAATGAGATAATGATTTTTCTTACAGATCATAAAGCCCACATCTGTGCACAGATTTCAAGTTCATCTCTTTGCAATAGGTGGAGCGAGGGTCGGCAAAGCAAGCAAATCCCAGTGCCTGTCTCTATCACACAGTCAAAAACGTCGAATTATTTTAGGGTTTTCTTGCAAACTCTTTTGGATTAGCCGCTGTCAGTCCCGAGAGGCCGTGATAGAAAAGCTGCAGATGGAGGAAACTATGCCGGGTAAAAAGACAGAGCAATTCGAAAAGGAAATTGGCATCGAGCTGGTGAAAGTCGAGCTTTGGCTAGCGACTGCCAGAAAGCAGTACGAGGATTACAAAGATCCGGCAGACCGTGTGAGCGGGGAATTTGTGCGTTATGATTATTATCTGCAGGCATCAGCCCGGGAAGCAAGCTTTGCTCTCGAACATCTGCTTCGCGCTGTGCATTTCATCTATAGAAAGCATCCTGAACCAAGTTTTCAAATGACCGAAGAATTACTCTTAAATGCGAATCGCTATCTGGAAAAGGCAAATCGGCCTCATTTGAAAATTGAGGCTATTGCAGTGCTTCGTGCGGCTGTGGCGAACGATGAAGATTTGAATGCGGACGTCAAGGTTAATAAGGACGAATTGGGCGCCTTTATCAACTCAGTGGATCTGGCTTTTCAAACTGTGAAGCAGATTGTGCACGACCATCATTCTTCGTAAATCATCTTCTTCGACATCCCGCCATCGATCACAAATTCCTGACCTGTGATAAATCCCGAATGGTCGCCAAAGAGAAACTGAACAAAGGAACTGATGTCTCCGGGTTGCCCAACCCGGCCCACGGGATGCTGCTCGTGATCGGATCTTTTCAAAGGCTCCTTTTTCTTTTCCGCTTCGCTTCGCACATCGATCCAGCCCGGACTGATGCAATTGACTCTTATGTCCGGTCCGAGACTGATCGCAAGCGAATGGGTTAGGGCGAGAATTGCTCCTTTGGTTGCCGAGTAGGATTCGGTATTCGCCTCGGACTGCGTTGCACGTGTGGAACAGATGTTGATGATCGAACCCTTGTGTTTCGAGAGAAGCGTCTGCGTTTCCCGGGCGAAGAGAAAGACCGAAGTCAGATTCGTTCCAAGGACTTTCTGCCATTCCTCAAGACTTAAATCCTTGATCGGTTTACGGATCATAAAGCCCGCGTTGTTGACCAGACCATCGAGTCTCTGCCAACGCTCTCTGACTTTCCGAACCAAAGCCTTCACATCACTCTCGTTCGAACAATCGCCGTCGTGAAAGATGAGCCGACCCTCGCTTTCCGCGCTCTTCAAATCATCGGGAAGAGATTTGACATCAATGACCCCGACCTGAGAGCCGGCTTTAAGAAGGTCGAGAGTGATTTGATGGCCGATGCCACTGCTCGCGCCCGTCACGATATAAGTCTTGATCATCTCGCCGTTTCCACCTTGCTGGTCTTTGCCCGTGGCATACTGTAGTTGTTGCCAAAATTATTATCGTAGTAGGTCTTACCATCGACTTCGTAACTCAGGTAGTACTGGATGAGGGCTACCGAGTCCGGAATATTGCCAAGCGAGGCATGGAAGATCTCAGTGTTGTGCGACGGAGAATCGATCAGTCCATAGCCGTAGAGGTATTGGATTTGAAAGTTCATCCTAAGTTCTTTTACGGTTTTAAAATCATCGAAGGTATAGTGGAGGGTTACATTTTTCGAGCTCCCGAGGTCACTGCGAACAGCTGCGGTAAAGCCCGCATAGTCGTAGTAGAACTCTCGGCCGCTTAAAATCTGACTCACGTTCTGATTCGCATAAAAGAGCGGGCCCTCGATGAGCGGATAGAGTGTCCCTTCATTGTCATCGACAAAACTTTGCCCCTCGACTTTGTAGTCAATGCGATAACTCGCAGTCCCTTGAGGGATATTGCTGTAGGCTTCCCAGATCTCATATCCGTTATCTGCTGGTCCGTAGTAAGTGGCCGATGCGCGCTTTTCCTTGCCATCGATGTCGTAGACAAGCGTCAGCTCTTTCACATAACCGATATTTTTGACAAGAAGGCGAGTCTGCGTGATTTGCCAGTTGATCCCATAGCGGGTCATCGGCACGTTAACGGTAAACAAAGGTTTCACTTCGTCGATCGCGAAGAGATGAGGAGCGAGAGATAAAGCGAGTGTCGCGATGATTGCGGAGACGAATTTACGCCACATAGAAGACCTCCTGGATTAGTCATCTTATGGCTTTGAGAATAATGGCGGGCAGAGGAATGACAAGGGGAGAAGGCGCGGAATAAGGCTAATCCCTTGCCCTCTCTGGTTTATAAGAATTATTGCGAAAGGATGACAGCCGAGTAGGGGCCTATCACCATAGATCCATTGGCAGGCATTCCATCTTTAGGCCCTTGGTAAGCATCTGTATCGAGAGAGGCAGTGTTGCCAAAGGCAGAGGAATAGCCTGTCCAGTCACTGTTGAATCGCACTTTCCATCGTCCTGTCTTTGGAAAGCCAATTTGATAGTTGCGGTAGCTGTTTGCACTCATGTTGACGAGGACTACAACGTCATCGCCAACTCCGCCCAGGTCCCAGCGGTGATAGGCAATGAGCTTGTCTTGGTTATTGATGTGAAAGACATTGACGTTTTCTCCTCCGAGTCCTCGCGTGTTGTTGTTCCAATTGCGGCGAAGGTGAATGAGGTCGCGATAGAGATTGGTGATACCCGAATGGTTTTTGGATTTCTGCCAGTCCAGCGGATCCTGGTCATCGAACCAGCCATCTTCCAAAAATTCCTGACCCTGAAAGATCATGGGGATCCCCGGAGACGTCATTGTCAAGACGGCTCCGAGAGTCGACCGCTTTTGTGCTTCGCGGCTATCAGCCTTGCCGGGCCAGATGGCTTCAGGCAGGCGCGTCTGGCCATTGGCGACCTCATCGTGGCTTTCCGTATAGACCACGCGCTGCGATGCCTGACCGTTGAATTTCTGATTGATCGACCAAGCTACTGAATTCATATCCCGGCCCGAATCACTCGGCGCGACGAGAGCGGAACGGATAGGATGCATGAATTCTCCAGCCCATTGCGTGTCGAAGCCTGCTCCGCCGCTAGGGGTGGATCGTGTCATCGCATCGCCGGCACCGAAGTCTTCGGCGATTAAAATTTTCCAGGGCTGATTCTTTTTAACTTCGTCGGAGATCCAGCGGAGAAGGCCCCAACCCTCAGGAAGGTCGCCGGAACCATCGAGCGTTCGCATATATTTGGTGCCGTCGAAGCGGAGACCATCGAGGCGGTATTCGTTGAGCCACATCAAGGCGCTGTCCTTGATAAAGTCTCTGACTTCTTTTCTGCCATAGTCGGGGCGGGTGTCACCCCAGGGAGTCTCGGCGCGATAGTCCGTGTAGTAGTAGATTCCTCCGTGTCCATAACAAGGCCCATCGAAGCACCAGTTGGGGAGATCGGCGGGACCATGATGGTTGTGAACGACATCGATCACAACGCCCATGCCGCGTTTGTGCGCGCCGTCGATAAAAGCTTTCATATCTTCGGGGCTACCGTAAGACGATTCGGGTGCGAATGGAAAACTTGGATTATAGCCCCAGGAGAAATCGCCGGGAAATTCGGCGGGTGGCATAACCTGCAGCATATTCACGCCGAGGTCTGCAAGATAGTCGAGCTTCGCGGCTGCTGATTTCCAGTTGCCAGGGCCACCACCCGGACTATCGTTGAACGTCCCGATGTGCATCTCGTAGATGACCTGACGATTGAATTTCGGTGTTTCATAGCCGCTCGTGGTCCAGCGGTAAGCGTCGGGGTCATGAATGATCGAACTGCCTACCGAATTCTCAACCCGAGCTGCGCGAGGATCGTTCCGATAAAGGCTTTCTCCCGAGGGCGTCTGGATAATGTACTTATAGCGCTCGCCGGCCTTGGCTCCCGGAACATCGCTGGAGAAATTTCCATTGCCTTCGGCAAAAAGCTCGTTAGCCGTCGTGCTCCAGGCGTTGAAATCGCCTGTGACAAAGACTTTGGCAGCGTTGGGTGCCCATACGCGGAAGAGAGTTCCACCGGCATAGGGTTTCGCTCCCATTCCTGCTTTGCTTGAGGCGGCCCGCTCAATCGCCTGGCTCTCAGTGGAGACAGCCTTTAGAGTGGAGTTCTCTTCGTTGCTGCATGACGACAGTAAAGCCGGCGCAAGTGCCAAAGCCAGAAATGATTTCCGCATCGAATTCCTCAATTTAAGCCGGATTGGGTGCTCAAGCATAAAGCTTAAATTGAGTATGTGATTTCTGGCGATTAGAAAATTCTAAGCTTAAGCTTTGCTCAATAGGAAATTTGGCTCTGGATGACTTTTCGTCTTTGATTGACGAAAGACTTTATTGCATCAAATTCCCCGTCTTTAGGCATCTCCCAGCTCTCCGTGTTGCTTCTCAGTAGATCGGTCAGGCGATTTATTTTCTGATTAAATTGCTCTTCGCTATAATAGCCCTCGGCGAGGCCATTCAGTCTTTGCATCAACTTTTTGCGGAAGGCTGGGCGGTTTGGAGCGAACAGCGTTGTGATGAGACGGTTCGGATGTTCACGAGCTGGATTGAAGATGTCGTCGCTTAGCAGGCTTTTGAAGAGGGAGTGGTTGGCTCCGAGAGTATTATCGAGATCCCAGGCAAATACCTGCCATTTTTGATTCGCCCCGTTGAAGTAGAGAGAATCGTTATTGGCATTGCCCAGAAGGCTATCCCAATGGCCGTTAAAAATTGCTCCAGCGGTATAATTCACAACGGATTCAATATCTATGTTTTGTTCAAGGCTCAGGTCATTCGTTTCGGTTTTCAAAAGGTCCATGAGTTTGAAGAGTTCGTTTTCGAGTTGAGCCTGCTGCTCTTTCGTCTTGATCTTGGCGCCATCGAAGAACTCGGCCGACCAACCGCTCGGATCATAGCTTTGGCGGTCGAGGCTGGCTTTGGCAAGATCAGCGGCAACGAGATGATAGCCAGGGACTTTGTCTTTGCCGACTTGAAAGCGGGAATCGATGAAGACCCGGTCGATGTTCTCAGCAAGCGAGTAATAACCCATATAATCGTAGTAGTACCCGTTCATCAGATTTTTAAAATTGCCTTCGGGTCCCTCGTTTTGATTGCGATTAAAGGAGACATAAAATTTCGCAGGAGCAAGGCGATAGACCGCAGGGCCGCGGACCGTGCTGGAGGAAATCTCGTTGGCAGCCTCAAAGCCTTCGGACGCTATCTTTTCGCGAATCATCGACGGATCATTGGCACTGGCGCGAACACTGATTGTTTCGAGACCAAAGAATTTTCGCCCTTTGTTTTGATTGATCAGCACCGTCGAGACATTGCCATTCATCTGGCTATACATTTCAACTTCATCGAATTTGAATTTGAATTGTCGCTTTGCATTACAGCGAGACGTGTTTCCCCGCACTTTTATGCCTACGTTCTCGATGTCCTGACCATCGATACTGAGGGCGATAACGTGGCCATATCCGGAGTCTCTCGCTGCACATCCGTCGTCGAGGACCTTTTTATAGGTTTCCGAAAGAATTCTGAGTTTGACTATGTGCATTTTTTCATTGAACACACACTGCTGGGTCAGCTGATAAACCTTCTCGCCTGTCACCTTATCGATCGTGAGCGCGTTGCCGCAAGGCTCTGCGCTTGACATGATTTCAGAATTGGCTCCCTTTCCGCCCCCAGTGCTTTTGCATGCGACGAGGGAAAGGAGATACATGCCGAAGAGGAGTTTCGATTTCATAGAATTCCCGGATTTATTGAATGTGATCCATTCTACGACGCAGAGGTGAGGCTTTAAAGCTTTTAAGTAGGATGGAGGAAAATTACGAAATGTATTTCCTTAGTTTCCGCTGAAGGCTCTGGCGATGAATGCCCAAGGCCTTGGCGGCGAGCGAAATGTTTCCGTCGTGATCCTGGATGACTTTTTCGATGTACTCGCGCTCATGGCGGTAGAGATTTTGATGCTCGCCTTCGATTTCGTTCTGCAACTGCACCTGACCCATCAAGGCCCGCTCGATATCATCGATCGAGGCAGGCTTTGAGATGTAGTTCGCGGCACCAAGTTTTACGGCCTGCACTGCAGTTGCAATGCTTCCATATCCCGTCAAGACTATCGTCACGCAGTGCGGGTAGCGATCTTTGATGCTGCTGACCGCATCCAGTCCGCTTTCGCCTTTGAGCTTTAAATCGACGACAGCGTAGTCCGCTTGACCCGTAAAGGCCTTGAGATCTTTTATCAGACCAAAGCTGTGCACGCGGTAGCCCCGGTCTTCGAACTCCCGCCCGAGAGCCTCACGAAACATTTCATCATCTTCGACTAGCAAAAGCTCTTTCATCGAGGGAGTACCATCGAGACTTTGGTGCCGCCACCGAAGCGAGGCTTCATGCCGAGACTGCCGCCGAGTGCCTCGAGGAGAGCCGACGCATTGTAGACGCCGAGGCCCGTTCCTGTGCTTTTGGTCGACACGAAAGGCTCGCCCAGCCGATCACTGATGCTTTGATCAATGCCGCGTCCGCGGTCCGATATGTGAATCAGGATAGCATCACGATCCACATGCATGTCGACTGTGATTGAAACCGTCTCGTGTTCCGAAGCCTCTTTCGCATTGTCTAAGATGTCGAGCACCGCCTGGGCGAAGGGGGTGGCCGGGAGTTTATAGCTCAATTCGCTGGCATTCTCATCGACGCCAAAGTCGAGCTTCACGTCCGGGAAATCAAGTTGCCACTTTTTGCATACGCCCTGGATAAAGTCGGCCAGAGGCGTTTCTTTGTAGGACAAAGATTCAGCATCGACCTTGCAGTCGAAAAGATCCCGGATACTCTGTTCGCATTGAGCGAGGGCTGCCCGGGCGATTTTCAGTTCGCCGCTTGTCTGCATGTCGGGAGCGCGGCCGATGCGATCCATCATGAGTTTGATCGTATTCAGTGGAGTAGAGAGTTCGTGGCTGAGCTGCCCCGTTACCACACCGACGGCACGAAAGTTGTTAAGACGCTGGCGCTGTTTATAGAGCGTTTCATAGCGTGATTGAGAGCGCTCGAGACAAGCCTTCAACCAGATTGTCAGACCGCCGAGGATAAAGAGAACCATGATCTTGGCCGCCATCGTCAGGACGGGAGATACGGCTTCGCCATGAGCATTCATCAAAAGGGGTTCGGTAAAGGAGCAGACAATCGTCAGGCCGATCGCGGTTTGAACGAGATAACCCAGAGCCATCGATTTGGACAGAAACATCGGGCCAAGGATCGCGCTGATGAAGAGCAGAGCCGAAAAAGGATTGTGGCAACCGGCTGTGAGGATGAGAAGCGCGCAGAGGGCAGCAAGGTCAGCTGTGAGTTGAACGTAAAGACCTTTCGCTGATTCCAGGCGGGGGGCGATCAAATTGAAAGTCACGAGCGCGATAATAACGCCGAGGTAGTAGCGAAGATTTTCTACCAAAAGATAATCGAGCTGCATGGCTGGATAGATAATGAGGAGCTGCATCGCTACCGCAAACCAGCGAAGTGAGATCAATCGCTTGCTGCGTTCGGCTGGAGAGATATGGCCTTCTGAAAAGGAAGGTTGAAAAGGTTCGACGAGCCTTTGAATGAGACTATGGGCTTTTCGCATGAACTCTCCGTGAAGGTGCAACCATCCGCTGCATTGCAATAAAGGGCAGGCATCCTCTATAGCAAGGGGAGGAGCATTTGCCGAAAGATCGACAGGCGTGGCTGCAGTGTTGAACTTAATGCGAGAGAGCTTCGTTGGCAAGCTAAAGATTGGGAGCGCTAAAAGTCGATATACGCTATGATCTCAGCGATTTATCGGCGTTTGCGAGTCTTGGAAAAAGGCTATGATATTAGGGACGAGGCTTGTTATTTTGGCGCGTTCTGCAGGGGGAAGGTGAGGGGAAGAAAGGACAGTGTGAGCACTGTCCTTCGGCAGAAGACTTAGATCTCCCGGAAGCGTGGATCGTTTTCGCCCGGAATCATGGCATCCCCGGACACGGCCCGGCTGAGAGCTCCTCGGCGGCACTTGCGGTTTGCTCAGACACAGCCGCATTCTGCTGAGTCATCTGATCGAGTTGAGTTACAGCCTTGGTGATTTCTGAAATGCCCCGGGCCTGTTCATCACTGGCAGTCGAGATGGAATGAGACATTTGCGATACGATGGTGACCTTGCCGACGATATCGTCGAGCACTTCCCCACATTCCATAGCCACTTTTTTACCAAGAGCCACTTTGATTTTGCTATCCGCTGCGAGAGATTCGACACCCGTCTGAGTCTCGCTGACGATTGCCTGGACACGTTTCACACTGGATTCCAGCATACTGGAAATTTCTTTGGCGGCGTTTCCACTCATCTGCGCGAGGTTTCCGACTTCTTCGGCGACGACGGCGAAGCCCTTACCATGTTCCCCTGCTCTTGCGGCCTCGACCGAGGCATTGAAGCTTAGTAATTTGGTTTGGAAAACGATATCGTTGATCACTTTGGTTTTCTCTCCGATCTCGGCAATGAGTTTGACCACGTCTTCAAGACCCTTGCTGCCTTGGTTTACGGCATTGAGCAGCCCAGTTGTCGACTGATCGATTTCGACCATCGCGGCTTTCATCTCTTCAACCACGCGTTTCCCGCGGTTGGCGCTATCACCGCTTACTCGCGCCGTTTCGTTGCTCTGCTGGGCGTTGTCCGCAGTTCTTTGCACCATCGAATTCATTTCTTCGACTGCTGCTGACGTCTCTTCCAGCGAGGAGGCCTGCTCAGTTGCGCCTTGCGACAGTTCCTGAGAGGACGAAGCTATTTCAAGTGCAGCGGACGTTACCTGCGTAGAACTCTCGTTGAGACCATTGATGACTTGGCCTATGGCGCGATTGACGGAACGAAGGACAACAATAGCCAGGATAAGACCTGTGAGAATACTGAGAACACTCATGATGATGATGAAGTCGCGAGAATCGCGGTAGAGTTCTGAGCTTTCTTTGGCATCGGTATCCATGAAGCCGACGTTTCGGACGACAAACTCTTTGAGAATAGCGTCGACCTTGAGCATGACATCACGAGATGCGCCTCGGGCGAGAGCGATGGCTTCTTCATTTTTGCCGGCGATGGCGAGAGTTCGGATCTCAGCGTTGATCGGATGCCATTGATCAAGGAGTAAAAGAACATCCCGCATGTTCTGGCGGCCGAGATCAGTCTTAGAGGCTTTCTGAAGGTCCGAAATTTCCTCGCGAACATGGGCTTCGAGTTTGTCCATCGTCTCAGCAAGCGTGACCTTACCGTCCCGGGTCTCATCGAGGATGAAGACCTTTTCCAG
>SEDW01000861.1 GCA_004193325.1 Pseudomonadota bacterium
GGGTCAGGCAAGAACGCCTAGTTAACTTACGTAAGGATACACCATGAAAAATCTAGCTCTGGTCTTCGCATTCTGTGTTCTAGGCACTCAAGCTTTCGCTGGCGGCGGAAGTGTGGACCTTTATCAATCTCAAGTGACTCAAATTGAATGCGTAAGCGCTGACGGATCTATCGAATTGAGTAAATCCGAAGATATCAGCGTCGTGAATCCAGATGGTTCGGTAGCGCTCGTTGACATTGCTTATGGACAAGCTGGCGATGCTGCTAAGGATGCCTATATCTTTGCAACGGTTGTCAATCCCGGTCACTTCAATAGCACAGTTGTTGCTGGCGTGGAATCTGGCAAAAGCATGTTCGACATCGCTTGGTCTACAAGCACACTTGAGGACTACCAGATCGCGAATGTCGAGGTTCTGAAGAGCATCTTTCCCAATGGCCAGGTTAAAGCACGTTGGGGCAAAGGTTTGACTGTTCCTTTGAGCGTTTCGGCAGACGGTCTCTGTTCTGACCTTGCAGCTAACGTTCGTCTTCACTTTTTGAACTTCAACTGATACTGGCTTTCTGCCTGCAGAAACGCTTGCTGATCAAATAAACCAATGTTATCCAAGCCGCCCTTTTCGAAGGGCGGCTTTTTAATTAGAGCGACTTAGACTGATCTCAAGACTTTAAAAATTTTTTTTGCGATTTCCAAACTTCTGACTTTCTGAGATTTTTTGAGAATCGAAATTTAAAATATGTTCTTCAACAGTTTTCACCGAAAAGTCTTTTGAAACTAACTTATAATTCCTAGGCGGGAACTAATGACCAAGAAGACTTTTGCAAGCATCAGTTTGTCCCTTCTTTTTCTTATACAAGCATGCTCAGGCAGCAATTTTCAATCGGACAAAAAAGAAGGAGCTGTTCCAGAGGCCGCTGAATATTCGGCTGGATCGGAAAAGTCTGGGAGTTCAGATGGGGCACCTATTAAGAACCTAAGTGGCGACGATGGGAAAATAAATCCAACCGATGAACTAAATCTCAAAAATTGCGAAAGCGTTTGGGGAAATGATGCTCCTGCCCGTACAGAAGACAATACACGCGTAATCCATTCAAACATATCAGTTGGAAGCTTAGGCGTCGGCATTAGTGATCTTAAGAAGACCGATAAACCCGAGTACGTGGTCGTATATTCATCGATAGCAGTAGGCGGAGCACCAGAATGGAAGCTCTTAAATCCAAACGGATATTACTGCATCGTGAGTGCGATCAATGTCGGGACTTCTCTTACGGTGCATCTTGATAAAGCAGCTCACATTGCAGATTCAAAGGCTTCTTTGAATGTCGGCTCTGTCGTTGAAGAAAACGCATCCGTTTCAGCGATAAATGTTGGAAGTCAGATCAAAATCATTCGCGAGTGATTCTAATATTCATGAAAAGAGGCGAGGGCTTTTTTTTGTCCTCGCCCCTTTTTAGATGTGCGCCTACCTCCACTGCTCGTTCAACCAAACAAGCAGATCTTTCGTCCAATTCGAAACCGGGGGCCCTTCGCGCATGGCGAGGCCGAGGCCGTGCCGTCCGTGGGGATAGAGGTTAAATTTAACTGGAATCTTGGCTGCTGTGAGAGCCGCGACAAAGAGTTTGGATTGGCTCGAGGGCACAATTGAGTCGTCATCAGTCGTCCAGATGAAGGTTGGAGGTGTATCTTCCGTTACATGCAGTTCACTTGAGAATGCTTTGCGTTTGGCTTCCGGAACTGGAGTGTTGCCAAAGAAATTATCGACTGAACCTGCATAGGCACCTGGGCGATAGGCATCGACAAAGGAGATGAG
>SEDW01000107.1 GCA_004193325.1 Pseudomonadota bacterium
TTTGAATACAGCTCGCTTTCTCGCTAAAAAACTCCATGCACCCCTGCACCTTGTGCACGCGGTAAGGCCTGCCTTTAGTTATGTTGGGTCCGGGGATGTTACGATCAATCCCTACTATGGATATGAGACAAGTTGGAGCGAGAAGGAAGAGCGCGATTCCAAGGCCAAAATTGCCCGCTTACTCGAATCGATCGACGATGTTGAAGTCCATAGTGCTATTCTTCGCGATTTTCCGGCCGATGCTCTCCTCACCTACGCTCACGAACAAAAAGCAGGCCTGATCCTGTCGGGCGTTAGCATGGAAGACAAATCCAGAAATCGTGTTCTGTCGGGACTCTCAACGGGCCTGAGTCTGGCCTCCGATTCGGATATTCCTGTTCTCCTCGTCCCCAAGACTCAAAAACTGCGCTTGGAGCAAGGGCTTCGCATCATGGTTGCCGACAATTTTGAGCGCGAAGGGGAACTCGCCCTCACAGCCGGGATGAGCCTCGCCAATGCTCTTCATGCCGAGCAGTTGACCCACGTGCACGTCCAGGACACAAGCTTCAGTGATATCGACAAGATGATCGAATCCGTACGGGAATCGGTTTTGCTCGGTAATATGGAAGCGGATCCTCTGCTCAACCGGGAATATTACATGGAACAGGTGAGAGCCAAAGGCCGCGAGGAATTGATTCGCCGTTGTCACCAGACCAAGGTTAAAGCGCTGAATAGCACCATCTATGAAGCTGTCACGGCCTTTGGCAACCCCGTGAACGAGGTGCATGCCGAAGTCCTGCGCACGGGTAGCCAGCTCATGGTCTTCGGTCGTCATCATATGATCCGTAGAAAGACGCTATCGCTCGGTAGAATTCCATACAGCGCGATGATTGAAGACGGAGTCGCAACGCTAATCGTTCCAGACGAAGGTCTCGCCGGGAACTCGTTTTTTAACGTGGGAGCTTCTCATTAAGGAGTGCCAGTCATGAAAAGAAAGTTGAGTCTTCTGAGAGTTTCAGCCTTGGGTGGAATGATCATTTTCTCGGTCGCGACAGCAGCGAGGGGGCAGGATTCTTCTCTTTTCCCCGTGGCGAGAACCGATATCGGCGGCAGTCTCCTGCCAAGCGGTGAAGGTGACTATGAAAAGGAATCGATCGCTCCAATCGAGCTGCAGCAAGCCTGTCCGCAGCCCTATGGGGACGCCTGGGACACGACTTCATCAACGGCCTGGAATATGCTCGAACTCGGCTTTCAAATTAGTCCTGATGCTACCCCGACACCAGAGATTCAGCTCTACTCTCGCTATACCTGCGCCCGACCACTGGAACGACCTATCACCGATCGATAAATATTGCGCAGGAACGAAAATGAGGCCGTGAAGGCCCCATCGTTTTACTGGTTTAAATTCTAATCAGCTTTTGTTAGCGCCGTTCAACTTCATCCAGAGATAACTGAATTCAAGTGCTGAGCGTTTGGCTCGCTGCTGAAGATCGGCACTCGCGCTGTGTCCACCTTCGATATTTTCGTAGTAGAAGAACGGCTTTTTATACTCTTCCATACGAGCGGCCATCTTACGCGCATGGCTTGGATGCACGCGGTCGTCCGCAGTTGAAGTGACGAAGAAAACTTCAGGATAAGTCTTTTTCGGATCAAGATTTTGGAAAGGTGAATATTTCTCGATCACCTTTTTCATCTTGGGATCGTCAGGATTTCCGTATTCCGCCATCCAACTCGCGCCCGCGAGGAGCTTGTGGTAGCGAAGCATATCGAGGAGAGGAACCTGACACACGACGGCGTTATAGAGTTCGGGATGCTGCGTGAAGCTCGCGCCCATGAGCAGACCACCGTTACTACCGCCCTGGATACCAAGGTGTGCGGGGTTCGTTATGCCTTTGGCGATCAAGTCTTTGGCAACAGCTGCAAAGTCATCGAAAGCCTTTTGACGATTCTCAAGCAGAGCGGCCTGGTGCCAACGCGGGCCAAACTCGCCGCCGCCGCGGATGTTAGCCAGGACGTAGACGCCGCCTTTTTCCAGCCAGAGTTTGCCTGCAACGGCGAGATAGCTTGGGTTCAATGCGACTTCAAAGCCGCCGTAACCGTAGAGAAGAGTGGGATTTGAGTGATCCTTCTTCATCGTCTTGGGCGAAATGATGAAGTAAGGAATCTTCTCGCCATCGCTGCTGGTCGCAAATTCCTGAGCGATTGTGAGTCCATCGGATTTAAAGCGAGCCGGCAGAGCCATGATCAGTTTCTTCTCGAGGGTGCCGCCATCAAAGGCGAAGAGAGAGCTGGGTGTGAGGAAGTCCTCGTAGCTCACAAGCATACGATTCGATTCATCATCAATCGAGTTGAGAGAGACTGAGCCTGTGGTCTCGAGAGGCAGATCTTTTTCCGACCAGGTCTTGCCCTTGAGTTCCCAACGAACGACGCGGCTACGCACGTTGTCGAGGAGGTTCACGTAAAGATAATCTTTCGAGATACCAACGCCGTCCAGAGCCTGGCGTTCGTTCGGAGTGAAGACGAGTTGATAAGGGGTGTTACCTTTAAGCAGCTCAGCAAATTCAACAGCGACGAGTGAGCCGGCAGGAATTTTGCCCAGAGCCTTGCGATTGGAGAAGAGGAACTGACCTTTGTGCAGGCCCTTCATTTCCACGTCGATGGGCAAAGGCAGTTTAAAAGCCTTATTATCCTTGGAGACATAGAGTTCCGAGGTGTAAAAACTCAAAGAGCGCGAATAGAAAATATATTCCTTGTCTTCATTTTCATCACGACTGACCCAGCCGCTGACCGAAACATCCGATTTTTCGCCTTTAAAGACGACCTGAGACTCTTCAACCTTCTGGCCACGTTTCCAGAGACGAACTTCGATCGGGTAGCCCGAATCGGTTTGGGTTGCAGGAGTCAGCGCGTTGTTAAAGAGCACTTCGTCCTTATTCACCCAGCCGGTCGAGGATTTGGAAGCCGGGAGTTCATAACCGCCTTCTACAAATGCGCGCTTCTCGATGTTATATTCACGGACGAATGAGGCATCACTACCGCCTTCCGAGAGTGTGACGAGACAACGGTTTTGATCGACGCGCAGACATTCGACACCGCCGAACACGTAGTTCTTGCCGCTTGATTTGGCCAGAGCATCGATATCGAGAAGAGTGTCCCATTGAGGTTTGCCATCGCGGTAAGCCGTGTAAGGACTACGGCGCCAGATGCCTTTTACATGATCGGCGTCTTGCCAGAAGTTGTAGACAAAGTCTTTGCGGATCGAACCGAAAGGAATTTTGTCCTTGGCTTCGAGAATCGCAAGAGCGTCTTTTTTCATGCCTTCAAACGTTGGCGTCTCTTCCAGACGTTTGAGACTGCGTTCATTTTGTTTTTTGACCCAGGAAAGGCTTTTGTCTGTGCGAAGCTCTTCGAGCCACTGATAATCTTTGTCGCTTTTTAAGGGAGCGCCGTGCCCTAATGTCGATGTACTCACAATTATTCCTAGCAAGCAGTTTCTGATAAGTCTTTGCAAACTCAGTCCTCCAGCGCGATCGATGAACCAAATTACGGCGCAAGGCTTATGCTTGTCCAGCGTCAAAACTCAATTTTTAAGAGAAAAACCTCTAAAAAAAGACTCGCAGTCCATTTGAAGGACTACGAGTCTTCGGAAAGCTACATATTTAAGGGGAGTCAGGGCTGCTCGTCCAAAGGACTTACGCCTTCTTCACTCGCCGCTGGAGCTGCTTCGGAAGGCTTGGCGCTTTCGACGTCTGGCGGAGGAGGCAAAGGTGCTTCTAATTCTGGCGCAGCTTCAGGGACGGGAGCACTGTCAACTGGAGAAACGCCCTCATCCGCTGGCGGCGTGCCAATATCTGGGGCTGCTTGTTTTCCTTTGCCTGGAGCTGCTTCGGGAGCTGATGTAGGTATCGGCGCCGACATCATTGAGTCAGGCGTCGGCTCTTTAAAGGATTCGGCAAAACTTTCCACTTCGACGGCCTTTTCCCCATCGATACGGAAGAGCTGGTAGTTTTCGGTTCCACTCCACGTGCTGCGCAGGAGTGCGTAAAGTCCATTGTCCTTTTGAAAGGCCATGATTGGCAGCACACGCTTCTCCTGACCGAACCAGTCACCCTCGAAGCTATAGGTCGCTCCCGCTTCCCACCAGCAGCCCGTGCCTTCGGCTGTCGCGGTTTTGCGCGCTTCAAAGGTGCCATCGATCGTGCTCAACTGGATCCAGCCTTTCGGGGTCTTGGCCAGTGTTTGAGCCTGACAGCTCTGACCGATTTTGGTCATGAGCACTGTGAACGTCACGTTTGAGAAGGACCCGATATTCCAGCAGCGCTGAACCTTTTGCTCCTCGGCAAAAGTTTTGATCAGTTCGACTTTCTCCGCTTCCCCACATTCACTAACCGAGGAGGCCTCACAGCGATCGTCACCACAGATGCCTAAAGGCTTTAGATTTTTCGTGTCGGAGAAGAGTACACAAACGCTAAGTGGCTCGGCCGGCAGCGAGTAGCGTCCACCGTCAAAGCTTAAATCGTAGAATTGATTGTCGCTGCAGAGCACCTTCTTAAAGCGTTCCGGTTCGCGAACCAAAAGCTTATTCACCGATATCAGGCTCGCGACTGTTCCAACGGCAAGAGCGGGCCCGTCCGTATTCGCGACGACTTCTTTTTTCTCCGCCGGAGCCGAGATGGCTTCTTCCAGACCGTTCAATTCCTCTTTGTCCGCATCCTTTGTACAGCCCGTGCTGAGGGCGATTGAAAGAAAAACGGCAGAAAAAGTCAAAATGGGATGAGTTCTGAGCACAAATCACCTAAATTCTTCTCTTCGTGCATTGAGCACGGCCCTAAGCGGCTGGTGGAACTCGACAGATTTAAGGGTGAACCTTAAAAAGTTTAGCAGAATTCAAAGCGACTGCAAGTAGCGCCTTGCCGGAGAATTATTATGGAAGAGGCCTTTTCCTTCTTTAGCCACGCCTGGCCGCTGATGCTCGCAGCCTTTGCCGCGGGGACAGTCGATTCCATGGGCGGCGGCGGTGGCCTCATCACGGTTCCTGCTCTGCTCAATATGGGAGTGCCTCCCCTCTTTCTCCTTGGGACGAACAAAACCATATCGGCTTTTGGTTCTCTTCCGGCACTGCTTCGCTACCGAAAAGCGAGGCTGCTCCCGAACCTCGGCTGGAAAATCTGGGCCTTCCTCGGCCTCAGTTGTGCGGCGTTCTCTGCAGTGGGTGCCTTCGTTTCTCAATATGAGGCTTTCCTCGATCGAATCAGTCTCATCGTCCCCCTGATGCTGGTCTTCGTCATGGGCTTTATGGTCAAAAAATGGTTCTTCGATGCTCATCCTGCGACAGAGCTGGCCATGGACAGTCCCAAGGCCCTGATGACGAAAATTGCAGGACCAGGATCTTTTTTAAGCATCGGCGGCATTTCTTTCTACGATGGTTTGCTGGGACCGGGGACCGGTGCGTTTTTTATGAATTTTCTCGAGCATCACGGTGTTCGTACCCTGACCGCAAATGCTGCCACGAAAGTTTTTAATCTTTCGTCGAATGTTGGCGCTCTGATATTCTTCGTGGCTATGGGAAAAAATCTTTGGCTCTTCGGCCTCAGTGGTGCATTTTGTTATGCACTAGGCAACTATCTCGGGGCTGGTTTTGTCATTAAACGCGGGCAGAATTTGGTTCGAGCAGTCGTACTCATAGTCGTCAGTATCCTTCTTCTGCGATATCTCTATCGCTACATTCAAAGCATTGGCATGATCTAGATCTGCCTGTCTCAACCCACGCACATATTCTGGTCAGAAACTCTTTGTACTGTCAAAATTCTAAGCTCTTTCTCTGCCTGGAAAGCTCTGTCTGGCAAGACAGACGCAAATTTATTCACACGACAAGCGCAACGAAAAATGGTTTGGTCTTTTCCGGACAAGAACAAAAAATTTTTTCCTAGAGAATCTTCAAACTCTAAGTCCATCAAAGCTCTCAAAAAAAGTTCTAAGTTATCTCGCGCAGCGGCGCAGTCACGTGCTACCATGAAAAACTAAACAAATCGACATACATAAAAGTTGCGCGTCGTCAGTCTGAGCGGTATGAAAGCTGCGTAGACCTGATGCTGAGTTCCTTTGCTGTTGCGCTTGTACTAGGAGTTATCGATGAGACACCATCTTGCCATTCTCGGCCTCGCCCTGACCTGGGCTGCTTGCTCGGATTCCAATCCCACTCAAACGTCCTTTATGAAAGCTGAGGCGCCGCCTGCTGATGGAGCAGCGCTCCTTCCTGGAGATCAGACGCCAGCGGCTGAACTTGAGGAGAGCTCAAAAAGAAACGACGAACTTTATGAAAAACTCGGTGATCGCATCAACACTTCGATCGTAGACGGTGTTGCGATAACAGAAGGACAAATTCGTCCTCGTCGTCGTCACGAAAACGATATGGATTTTTCAAAGTATAATCCTTTCTACTGGCAAGGCCGTCAGTCGAAATTTAAGGTCGAAGATGCGTCTCAAACCGCCGACAAACAAATAAAATTTACACTGACTACGGAGTGGCCTCAGAACTACATTCCGACACGTGGGCCTGATTTTTCGGCCATCTATATCGGTGACCCGAGTGCGGGTTCGGAGACGACCCGTAGCAAGTTCGCCCTTAATATTCGAATGAAACATGTCTCGGATTTTAGAAACTTCGAAGTCACTTTGAATAAAAATGACCTGAATGCTTATGCCTCACGATTCAAGAAAGGCGAAATCCTCACCTTTGAATTCCGCTTTTTCATGGATGAATCGTTTCCTGACTGGCAAAAACAAAAAAAGCAGGATGCGCATAACATCTCTGCGTACTATTCGGAGTTCTTTCGAATCCGTATCGGCGAGCCAGGTCTCTTCCTCGATAACCCGACTGCTCCCAATGTCATCGCATCGGCGATGCGGAACAGCGGTGGCTGGATGACAATACCAACGGTTCGCGTCGAGCCCTGGAAAGCTCTTCAGCAACAGGCGCTGAACCTCAGCCATGATAATTCCCAGAATTTCATGACAGGCCGCACCTGGTTTCATACCGATTTTCAAAACGGTCAGCATGTGCGCGACCTCTCCGATGACAAGCCAACCGTATTCTTTGATGACGTTAAGGAAGAACGCAGTGGTTATGCGGCGACCGCCTACAACGTGCACAGCTGTAACAGTTGTCACGTGAACAACGGGAGCAGCCTCCTCCCGGACACGGGACTCGCAGTCGACCACACAGTCGTGAAGACCTTTGATAAAACCACAGGTCTCAGTCACAAGGTTTTGGGTGGACAGCTACAGACTCAGGGATCAGCGGCCGAAGGCGTTCTCAAAGTCGTTCAGTATGAAAGCAAAGTCGTCACGCTTGACGATGGCACAGCGGTAACGCTCAAAAAACCTGTCTTCAAAATCGAGTCGAAACTTGATCTGGCCAACGTCGGTCTCTCCCCACGCCGTCCTCTCGCGATGATCGGTATGGGTCTACTCGAAGCCATTCCGGAAGACACGATCAAAGAGCTGGCGAAAAAATCAGGCGGCAGCGTGCCGATGATCGACGGCAAAATTGGTCGGTTCGGTTGGAAGGCTGATAAGACTTCGATCCGCGCGCAGATCGGTGCAGCCTTGAGAAACGATATGGGCGTGACCTCAAGGAACTTCGTTGAAGTCGACTGCGGTAACGGCTGCACGCCTGGTAAAGGGGATGTTCCGGATGAAGCGATCGACAACATGGAGAGCTACCTCGCTCTCCTCGGCGTTCCGCCTCGTTTCAATCCTGAGGGCGCTGAAGTCCTAAAAGGCGAAGCCATCTTCGATCGTCTCAGTTGCAACAGCTGTCATGTGAAGAGCATGAAAACCGGACCATCGGAAAAGTTTCCTGAAGTCGCAAATCAGTCGATCCAGGCCTTCACCGACCTGGCTTTACACGATATGGGTGCAGATCTCGCCGATGAGAGTCCACTCGCAGGCAAAAGCCTCTGGCGCACGGCACCACTCTGGGGCATGAAGAACGTCAAACACTCTTCGGACGATCACCTGAAAGAATTTGCAGCCGGTAACATCGGTATTCTATGGACCGACAGCCACAAGGTTGCCGACAAGAACCGCATGCAGTTCCTCCACGACGGTCGCGCGGAAACCCTGCAGGAAGCCATCCTCTGGCACGGTGGGGCCGCGAGCAGCTCAGTCAAGGCTTACAAGGCTTTGACCAAGGCCGAGCGCGAAGCACTCGACGTCTACCTCTGGGATCTCTGATAAGTCGAAAACGAAAGGCCTCCCGCAACTGCGGGAGGCCTTTTCATTTTCTAGGAATTGACTTGTACTAACGATCACGACGCGCTGCGTTTAAGCATCCGGTTCGCGACTTTTTCTTTTCTTTTCTTGGTCGCAAAACGATCGAGAAATTTTAGGCCCATGCTCTGCTTCATGCTTGGCCCATTGGATTTTTTCTTTTGCTGTTCGTTCAGGTGTTCATTGTACCAGGTGAAGAGCGTGCGGAACTCATCCTCGCCCATATTGGTTGGCACGTAGGCCTCGCCAAGAACGTCCTGGAGCTTGCTGTCATCGAATGTAATGTGACCGTTGCCGAAGCGTTTCACCCAACCACAGATCTTGTCCGCAAAGAAATCGAGCGTGGTTTCCGGCTCGCCAATATTCACTTCGAGATTCATGATCTTCTTCGCGACTTTCAGGCAGAGAGAATTACTCACAGGTTGACCGGTGATATGGAAAATTTCCAAGGGATCACAGGCTGTGCCGGCCGAGACACGTGCGCTCAAAGCCATGGCATTGCCGATGAGAACTTCGATTGGGACCATCTGCAGCGAGGAATCGAGATTGAGATCGATCGTGAGCTTCTCGGCGCCCAGAGCCTTGGCTGACTTCAGAGCCTGAAAGTACATGTAAATGCCAAAGGGGCTGCCTGGATAATAGCCAGTTCGCGTATCGCCGATCACGACTGCTGGCCGAAAGAGTGTCACCGGCAGCTGGGAGCCTTGCATCACTTGAGTGGCAAGCGACATCTCCGTGCTCCACTTGGTCACCTGATAGGGATTGATGAGCTGCGGATGGGTGTGCAGAACCTCTTTCTTCAAGCCGGGCTCGGCGCCGCCCGTGTAGGCGGTGGAAACGTAGAAAAAGCGCTGACAGTCAGGACTCATCTCGCCCACGATACTGTAGAGATCGCTTGTCATACCGACGTTTGAATGAAAGGAGGATTCGAGTTTACGCGGTGAAAAGCTCATCTCCGCCGCACAGTGCCAGACTTCGTTGACCGTATGAAGAAGATCTCGATGATGAAGGGCAACTTCTGCAAAGTCATAGGGCAGAACTATCAACTGCTTTGCAAAATTAATCTCAATGCCGGATTCATCCTGATGAAGAGCGGTGTTGATGGCATCGATGGTGCGCTCACCCTGAGGGTCATTACGGGTAAGAGAAATGACTTTGAAGCCCTGTCGCATGAATGCTGCTGCTAGGTAGCTCCCGAGAAAGCCCGTAACACCTGTCATGAGAATAGTCTTCTGGCTGTTGGTCATGATCTCTAACCCCGTTAAAGCTATAGCACCAGGCGCGAAGGCGCAAAGTTCGTTATGAAAAGGTCGAAACTTTCAAAGGGTCTCTGCGCAGCTCGTATATTTTATTGCTTATTTATGCACTGAATGAGCAAGTCGAAACAAGGTAAAAATTCGCTAAAGGCTAAAAGTCCTTGTTTCTCCTGGCTCCGACTCGATCTCTTTATTGTTCGTAAGCACAATCTTTAAATGTCTTTCACGAGGTAAGATTCTCTTCGACCCTTTTCCCGAAAATGCTTTGGCGATATCCCCAAATTATTGTCTGACTGACAGTCACTGTCTAATCCTTCGGCAGCAGGTGAATAGCCCTTTGCTCAAGATTTCCGCAGGATAGAAATCTTCAAACAACGGCCCAGAGCTTGCAACATAGTTATCACACGACGATCGAGGCGCCACTAGAGGAGTGCCACATGACAGCGCAAAAGCGTTTAGGGATAGCCCATAGCTCGCCTTCTGTGATGCACTCACAGGACCGCCGCCTTGCTATCCGCACTCAGGTTCCGCAAAAGGACCAGGAGCTTGTTCGTCACTTCGTCCCAGGCCGCATTCCGGTCCTTCTCCGCCAAGCCAATGCCGAAAAACTTCACCGTGCGATGGACGTACTTGGTGCCATCGTTGGTCTGATCCTGTTCGCACCCCTTCTCATCCCAAGTATGATCCTCGTCAAAGCCACATCCAAGGGCCCGGTCTTCTTCACGCAAATTCGTGTGGGACGCGGCGGCAAGCTCTTTCGCATGTACAAGCTTCGGACGATGGTGCCAGGCGCTGAGAAACTTCAGAAAGATCTGATGGCACTCAACGAACAAAACGGTGCCGCCTTTAAAATGAAAAACGATCCGCGCGTAACTTCGGTGGGAAAATGGCTTCGCCGCTTCTCTCTGGATGAAGTTCCTCAGTTTCTAAACGTTCTTCGTGGTGAAATGAGTCTAGTAGGCCCTCGCCCTCCGCTGCCACGTGAGGTAAAATCTTATAAACGTTGGCAACTGCAGCGTCTGATGGTCAAGCCAGGCCTCACCGGTCTCTGGCAGATCAGTGGACGTAACCGCCTGGATTTCGACGACTGGGTAAGACTTGATATTCGCTACATCAAACAACGTAATTTGCGTTTCGATATAGCGATCATGCTGAGAACCTTCAAGGTTCTCTTTCTCAAACCCAATGGTCAATAAGGGCAAGGCATTCGCCGATTCCATCCGGAGTCTACCATGCGGGCTGGCCCTTTGTTTTTATCCTTCTCTGCTCTCAGCCTCAGTGCCACAGCTCCCGCTCTGGCGGAAACCTGGAATCTTCACCCCGCAATCTCCCTAAAAGCTGCCGACGTTTACCTCAGCGCCCGTAATCCAGCTGATCAATATGGATCGACTTACAAGGCCGCCGAAGGTCAGCTCAATCTCGTGCGTGAGGACGTTCATTCCCTATGGACCACGAGCGGCAAACTCATTCAGGCTCAGGCGAATGAAGCTCCCTATGGCGAAAGTCAGCTGCGCACGTCCTATCAGGATCGGCAAAAGCTGTCCTCGAGCAATTTTGATCTGAGCTATCGGCAGACCCATGGTTTCGATCCGATCGGGCAACTCATCGAAGAGGCTGCGAACAAAGATGCGCGAAGTTTTGAAAGCATCTACGGCGGAGCATTTCATCAAATCAGTTTGAATGTAGCGAATGATATTGGTCTTTACCTGGGCGGCGGGCGGAACAGCGAAGGCGACTTTACCGTCGAATCCAAAGATGCGCAGATCTCCTGGGACCATCGTCACAGCGTAGCCTGGTCGAGCAGGATACGGCTTAGACTGACCGATGCTGAAACGCGGCAGAAAGAAATTATTCAAGAGCATCTCTACCGCTTCAATCCCAAGCTGAGTAGCGAGATCTCCTACGGTTATGCAGTGCAGGATAATCGTGAGGAAACGACGGGAGCCGCCCTCTGGGGCGTTTCCATGCAGTATCGCACGAGCGGTCTGCTCAATTCGTCAAGCGCTTACCAATCGATCGGCAACGCGAGGAACATCAGTCCCGAGGAGGCTGAGAGTCTAAGGGGCGCTTCGCTCTATAAGATTGGCTGGACCCATTCCCGCGACCAGCGTCGTTCAGGGGATCCCTACTACTATGCGGATATCTTCTATGGATCGGCTGTGGTGGAGTTCTGGGGGAAACAGACGGTGGAACTCAAAGGAAGTCACTCAAGAGCTTCCGAACATCAGTTGCTTGATAGCGAGGATGATTTTCAGAGCGGGATCATTCAGGGGAATTACCTCCTGCCTCACCGCTTCATGGCCCGCTATCCCGATGCTCTCTTGACTCTAGGGTATTCAGCTGAGCGCACGGAGCTACCGCCAAGGCGTTATTTCCGCGAAATCTATCAGGCCAGCTATGCTTTGGTCTGGTAAATAACTATTGACGGTTATGGTCAGTAGAAGAATCAGAGATGAAATCTAGGGTCGACCAACCAGGGCAGAGCACGGAAGAGTAGCCCAAGGATTGCAAAAAAACCAAAGTTGAACACAGTGCACTTTATCAGAAACTTCCGATTAAGACCCTGCTTTTTGTACGCAAAAATGAGACCTGGGACAAATAACATAAAGAGTATGGCCACATGGCCACTGTCAGGAGACTTGCAAACATAGGTCTGAAATCCTTTCCGTTTAAAAGATGTGAACCACGTCGCCGCGCTCAAGTACAAAACCGTCCATTTGTTTCTCGCCGTTCAGAAGACTCTCGTAGGTCGTCGCATACTTCTCGACGATTCCCTTCTTACCCATCCGGTGCAAAACAATCTGCCCCTTGGCAAAATCACCGAGACCCCCTGCTGTGGCGATGCCCTGAAGCAAGGTGGTTTTATCCTGAAAAACGAAGACACCGGGACGTCTCACGTCACCCGTAATGAAGACCTTATAACTCTCGTAGCCGACCACACCGACTGACACGACGGGATTTTTAATGAAGGTCGCGTAGCGTTCGGTCAAACGCTTCATGAGCAGCTTTTCTGTGGTTCCTGCTGCCTTTTCCGCACCGATGAGCGGGAGACTGATCGTACCCTGCTGCGATACGGTAAACTCACCGTTAACATCGCTGCCACCCAAAATCTGTATGCTTAACTTATCGTTGGCGCCGATTACATAGTCACCCGTCTGAGTGAAGGTGCGGCCGCGAATCGCTTGCGTCAAATCCTGTCCCTTTACAGTCGTCACGCAATGCGTCAAGGGCAGACTGATGAGAGAGAGGAGGAGGAACTTAGGCAAGTTTTTCATGATAGAACTCCTTAAGATGACGCGCGTACTGCGGATAGAGACTGCCGATAACAACACCGAAGACCATGAGACTTCTCACTTCCAAAAGACCCATATCAAAGGTGACATAGACAAACCATTGGCCCGCGAGAAAGAGTGCAAGCACTGCATAAAAGAGCTGGGCACTCGAACGCGCCCAGGAACCGCAGCGTGCGATCAAAATCATTGTCACCCAGGCAAGACTTGTAAAAGCCGCCATTCCCAGAGGGCCGGCAAAGGTCCAAAGAAAATAAAGAGTGTTGTGAGGAATTGCCGTAAAGAGCGAGAAAGTTGCCGAGATGTCTGGCAACTCTATAGCCTGTGGATAATGAGCGCCAAATCCCATGCCGAAGATCGGTTCATCCATCACGCCGCTGAGGAGGTTGAAGTTTTCGATATGCCGGTAGCTCAAAAACTCCTGGCCAACGAATTCCGATTTCAGTCCACCGGTGAAGCTATAGGGATTGCTCGAATCGATAGCGAGACCGACGAGGATAAGACCAACCGTGACGATACCCGCACGGTAGAGCGGCCAAAGATCTCGTCTAAAACGAGCCGGAAGAATGAAGGGAAGAGCAAGGGCAGCAATGACCACAGCTGCAAACGAGGCCCTTCGATCATTAAGAACGTAAACCGTTCCTATAGCGACGAGCGCGAGGAGAAAAAAGGATTTTTTCGGAAGAGAAAGATCTTTCCTCAGAATCTGCCATGCCGCATAGATCATTCCACAGAGGAGATAGATCGAGCTCGGATGATCGATAAGAAATTCTCTCTCTGAGCCTTCTGATAGCCGTGAACGATGAGGACAAGGGCGAGCAGAGCAAAACTCAAAAGTTCGAAGAGAGTAAATGGCAGTGGGATCGAATAGAGATCCTTGAATCCATGAAAAAGGTACTGACCGAGTATTTCCGTCCAGGACTCGTGCTCATTGTAGGCTCGGGCCGAGGGGGAATCGAGGCAGAGGGCAAGCGTCATCAAGGTCAGGAGCATGTGCTCCAGGACCGATAAGCTTTCTTCTCTTTTGCCTCTTGCCATGGATCAGGTTCCTATCGCCACGAGATCACTCGCCGCAGCAAGGAGGGCACGGTTTTCAATGAAGTGCGCGGCAGGCATTCCCCGGATAAAGATCTTTCTGTACTTGAAAGGAATGCTGTCGATCGCCGGAACCACTTTTTCCGGGCGGAAAATCCGGGTCTGACTGCCACTCAAAGCGGCCATGGGAGGAATGACGTCGAAAGAAAAGTCGTCCATCTGCTCACGGTTGATACAGACGTCTTCAAACTTCGCTTTGCCATCGATAAATTCTGCAAGACTCAAAACGCCTCGTTCGCCGTTTTTGTATTGGAAAATGGGCTCCTGAAGATTGCAGTCGATGAGAAGATAATCATCCTGATGATCGGTCGAGTAAATGTTCAGAAAGTTTTTGATAACCTGAGCGGACATATCCTGGCTGCCGGCGTTGATCAGTAGAACCACATCGCCCTTGCATTCCTGCATGATTGAGAGTTCGAGACGACGGTAGGAAAGGAGTGTGGACGCGGCTTCATCGATGCGATGGATTTTGCCTAGATGCGAGCGCATCTGGTCAGCCAGAGCAGGCGTGATGTTGGTGTACTCGTGCGTGTTCCGGTGGGAAATCTGCGAGATGATTTTTTTGCCCGTGATGCGTTCGATCAACCAGGCATCGCGTGCCAAGGGTGTCTGCCATTCTCTAAAGAAGACGAGAAGAAAGGTCAGGATCACACCAGAAAGTAAAAATCCATACTGGGCGAGACGCCCGGAGTTTTTGAAGGGAATGGGTTCGAGACTCGCCGGGTAGAGAATCTGCAGACGCGTTCTCTTCAGAGGATCTTCTTTTTGCTGAATAAGATTTTGTTTCTCGAGTTCGATCTCTTTGATGCGATCGCTCAGATTGGTGAAGAAGCTACCCTGATAATCGGGAATTGTAGCTGTTTCCGTTGGAGAGGAATCGACCCGCGACTGACTGTTGCGTACCGCACGGAGCTGGCCGCGCACTGAATTTGCCTGAAGAATAATCTTGTCTTCACTGCTGCGGTACTGGGAGGTGACGAGTTCCAGTTCCTTTTTCTTCTCGACGACCTGCGGGTGATTCGCCTGAAAGCTGGTCTGCAGACGAACGAGATCACGCTTAATGTTGGTCAACGCACTGTCGCGCTCGCGGCGAACCTGATCGACCTGAGCGTTGAGGGCGCGCAATCGTTCATCAAATTCACGTTCTTTGTCTTCATTGGTAAGTTTCTCGGCGCGTTTCGCTGGGGTCTTCTCAAGGCTTTGGGACGCTTGTGCTTTGATAACCGGTTCTGCGCTGACGTTCTTCTTGAGGAGAGCGAGCTTGATCTCGAGGCTCTTAATCTGCTCGTCGAGTTCGCGGTTGATAAAGGTTTCCATCCCTACGTTGGCAAGGTTTTGAGCCTGCTCAGCTGTTGGGGCAAAGGCGCGAAGGGCCAATATTCCGGAATCGGTTTCCGGTGCGGCTTCATATTGCTTGAGTAGGCTACGAGGGCCTTCCTCGGCGCTCGTTGATTTCCCAAAGGGAACCCAGGCGAGGTGCGCTGGATCTTTGGCCTGACTCAGTCCGGATTCGCCAAGGTTTGTGAGGATCTGTTTGGCAAAGTCCTGGCTTTCAAAGCGGGCCTTGAACATCCGGGCAAGCGTATTATAGCGAACCTGAGCCGCTCCACCCGTTGGATCGGGACTATTGGCATCGAGATGATCGAAGACCGCATAGACGCTCGAGCGGTAGCTATCCGATACCCAGAGAGGAGCCATGTAAGTGGCAAGAGCCGTGAGGCCCAGACCACAGATGATAACCCAAAGATTTCTCTTTAAGACTTTGCTAAAATAGATGCGATCCGGCATCGGTTTGTCACCGCTCCAGTCGCCAACGAGTTCTTTTTCTATCTGTTCGCTGAAATCTTTCATAGGGCTCTCGCATCAGTCTTTGATAGGAGGGATTTCGGAAGACTCAGAATAATACTGAGCTTTTTCACCGTCCGCACTCAGACTCCACGGGCCTAAACAAGCCTTAGATCCAGGCAAAAACAGAGCTTTTGTCCCTTTACCAAGCCCCGAATACTCTTCGGCCGGTAATGATTTCGCTCCTTCTCTGATAATAGGCTCGGGCTTTGGGCTTTTCTGCCGATAAGACCCTGATTCCCATAGGGGCAAACTGTGACCGTATCCGATCAAAATCGCTCGATCCTCAAAAACCTGTCGGTCATGACCTTAAGCGTCGGAGCCACTCAGGTCATCGCGCTCATTTTGAAAATGCTTATGCCGCGAATTTTCGGCCCCGAGAAAATGGGTGTCTTTTTCTTTGCGGAATCTTTTGCGAACCTCTTCTTCACCTTTCTCCCACTTGGCCTGACAACCTACATCAACCGCACGCTTCCGGCCAAACCCGAACACGTGAAGGACATCCTCTGGACCATACTCGTGCTCCAGGCTGCAACGGCTTTGCTGATCGGCTGTGCCATGTACGGGACCCTGCTCTGGCAAGGGCGCGATTCGGAAACCGTGCTCGCCACGATGTTGATGGGCGCCTACGCTGCCTTTTTCATGTTTCAAAAGGATATTTTTCAAAAGATCTATGTGATTCTTGGCGAAGTCGTCCTCGTCTCGCGGCTGAACGTCATCGTCAAACTCATTCTCGTCGGCGGCAGTGTCATGATCCTCTTCACGGCGCCAAGCATCGCTGCAATTGCCGCCATGCATCTCCTCTCAGAGGCCTTTGGCTTCGCCTATCTCTTTCGTCTCGCTAGAAAATCTCAGTTTGTGCAGAGCAGCCTAAGCACACCTTATTTGAAGACCATGCTCAAAGTCAGTCTGCCCTTTTATTTGGCAGGCGTGTTGAATGGAGTCTACGCGCAGATCGATATGATCATGCTCGCTCAGCTGTCGACCAAGATCGAAGTCGGATACTTTGGTGCCGCCTACAAGATCATCGGCATCTGCCTCTTCCTCATTCCCGTCTTTCAAAACGCCATCACACCCGTCCTCTCCCAGTCGCTGGCCCGAGGCGATGGCAGCTTCACGATCATGGTCAAAGACTATCTTCATAACCTGATGATGGCGGCCCTACCCCTTGCCATGGGCCTCATCCTCTTCGGCGACATCCTTGCCGCGATCCTCAACGGTCCGGAGTTTGCCGCTTCTCACCGGACGGTGGCTTTTCTCACCCCTGTCCTCCTCATGATGTATCTCAATACCTTTCTCGGCGGCTGCCTTTACCTCGCCAGCAGTGGCCAGCGTCTGTCCATCATTTTCATAGTCGGAGCGTTCATCAATGTCGCACTCGACTGGTTTCTCATCCCACTCGGTCTCGATCACTTTGGAGCCGGCGGAGCCGGGATTGCCATCAGCTTCGCGACTTTCCTGTGTGAGACCTATGTATTCTTTGCTATGCTTTTCATGCTGCCACAGAGAATTATATCGGGACGAATGTTATGGAACTGCGTTGTCGTCTTTCTTCCATGCTGGATCGGAATGTATTTCCATCAGGAACTCATAGTTTTGCCTTTCTGGGCTCGTTGTCTCATCTTTCCGACCTTCGTCCCTTACGCGCTCCTCACGGGCCTCGTCACCACTGGCGATATCGGCAAACTACGTGCGTTGCTGCCAAGACCGAGGAGCTAGGATGAGCCTTTTCCTCAGTGTTATCGTGCCAAGCTACAATCGCCTCGCCCAGCTGCAAAAACTCGTCCTCTGGATGCAGGCTCAGGGTATCGATCGCAAACATTCAGAAATCATCATCGTCAATGACGGCTCCAGCGATGGCAGCAAAGAATTCCTGGATCAGCTGACTGATCCCTGGATTCGCGCTCTGCATCAGGAGAATCAGGGACAAGCCAAGGCGAGAGGCACTGGTGTGGATTCCGCCATCGGTGATCTCCTGCTCTTTCTCGACGACGACATGGAACCTTCGAATCCGAATTTTCTCGAAGCTCACCAGAAGTTTCACCAGCTCACGAACGTCGACACCGTGGCTCTCGGCGCCATTCTCCCGCCACGAGAGAACTCGTCCCGGCCCGCGTTTGAAAAATTCTATGAGCGTTCGATAGCCAATATGTATGAGGGTTTCAAGTCGGGTCGGCAGCAGCCATCGGGCCTGCATTTTTTCAGCGCCAATGTCTCCCTTTCCAAAAACCTCTACCTAAAGTCCGGTGGATTCGACATTAATTTCCGCCAAGCCGAGGATCGGGAGCTTGGTCTAAGACTCGAATTTGAACATGACGCCCAGTTTGCTTTTGTCGAACGCGCCGCCGCTTATCATCATTCGCCTACCGGACGTTATCGCGCGTTTCTTGATCGCGCCTATCTCTATGGCCGCTACGATCTGAAGATCGCTAAGAGTTTTCCTGAGCATGATGAACTCAGCCCCTACCAGATCTTTGCGAATCCTCCCCTGAGCAAAATGGTGCTTGCTAAGTGCTCCTGGACGACGCCGAATTTTATGAGACTCTGGAATCAGCCTCTGATTCACATGGCAAAAATCTCCCAATTTCTGGGCTTATCGAAACTAGCGATCCAATGCTGCAGCGTGCTCTATTGCATCAATTATGTGTTGGGTCTGAAAGACGAGCATACCTATGACATCTAGAAAAGTCGGGGAATCTTTTCTCTTCGATGTTCGCGAGGACATGCGACTGATCCTTTCTTACGAGGGTCGCAGTATGGATGCGAAGAATATTCTTTGGGCCATCCTTGCCTGCGACGCCTACATGCTGCTCTTCACCTTTCGTCTGCGCATGCTTTGCAAAAAGTATCGTATTCCCTTTCTCAATCGCCTTCTGCGCATGTTTCAAACCGTTTTTTATGCGATCGAACTCGGTAATGGAATCCATCTCGACCATGGGGTTTACTTCGTTCACACCCTTGGCACAGTCGTTGGCGGTGATGCACGAATTGGCGAAGGTTGTGTCTTCTTTGGCAACAATACCATCGGAGCCGCCCGCTTTCAGGGGAGCCCCGTACTTGAGCGTCACGTCGTGATTGGTGCGGGAGTTCGGGTGATCGGTAAGATCAATATTGGTGAAGAATCCTACCTCGGCGCGAATGCTGTCGTCGTCGATGACATCCCAGCGGATTGGTCCACTCCCCCAAGCTTCACCGCTTCTTTGGGCATACCGTAGACAACGCAGGATTTCTCATCCTGGGCTACTGTATGACAACCCGCCTGTTTCATGGCAAGCATGCCCCTCGCTCCATCAGCGCCCATACCCGTAAGAATAATCCCAAGAGATTTGCCTTTGGTGAGTCTTGCCACCGAATCAAAGAGATAATCGACCGAAGGTTTATGACGATTCACGGGCTCAGAGTCGTTCAAACGAACGATCATGCGGCCTCCACTGCTCACGACCTCCATCTGCTTGCCTCCAGGCGCAATGAGGACCCGCCCTGAGAGCAGTTCGTCGCCATCCTCAGCTTCCTTGACCTCAAAGGGACAAAGAACGTTGAGGCGATCGGCAAAGGCCTTGGAAAAGACGGGAGGAATATGCTGAACGATGACGATGGGCGGGATCTCCGCGGGCAAAGCTGTGAGTACATCTGCCAGAGCAACCGTTCCGCCCGTTGAGGCGCCGATGGCGACGATGTGTTGCCCTCTGACCCCTGTCCCTGCGGCCTTGGGCTTCTGAGTGGCCACGTGCGTCTTTGATTTCTTTTGAATATGAGCGTTCGCAGCGGCTTTGACCTTTTCGCAGATGGTCGGGCCGAGAATCGCCATATCCGAGAGCTTGGGTTTTTGGATGTAGTCGACCGCACCGAGGTCGAGCGCTTTCAGAACGTGATTGCCGTCCTCCGGACTCATCGACGTCAGCATCACGACCGGCATGGGCCTCACAGGCATGAGCTTTTCGAGAAAACTGACCCCATCCATCACCGGCATTTGAATGTCGAGCGTCATCACATCGACCTTGGTCGATGCAAGTATAGTCTCAGCCTCACCCGGATGATTCGCAACACCCACGACTTCGATCTCAGGATCTTCTGCAAAGACCTTCTTCAAGAACTCTTGAATCGTCTTGGAGTCGTCGACGATGAGGACTCGTTTTTTGGCTGAACCGCTGCGGGCCACTGGCTCATTCGAAGGCCGAGCAGTCTCATGGGAGACGGCGGCCACGGGCAGGGTCGATCGGGAAAGCGCGGGCGGAATTTTTAATTTGGGAACTTCGCGACTTGATTTGTCGAGCATGCTGAGACGGACTTTGCCGGTCTCCGTGAAAAAGAACATCTTACGGCCCAGGGCACCTCCAACATCCTCGGCCACGAGCGGAATACCGTGCTTCGCAATCGCCTTTCTGGCGACATCGATATTGAAGTTTCCGATATCACGGGAGATCCCTTTCGATTCGATAATCGAAGCGCCCCCGATGATCTTGGCTCTGAGATCCGACTTCTTTACCCCGCTCTGGGCAAGAATGGTGTCGATCAAGGCCTTACACGAAGCTTCTCCGTAGCGGTACTCGTCTTCAATCCGCGCGCCGAGATCAGGCCTTGGCAGAACAAAGTGGTTCATGCCCCCGATACTGCCATCGAGTGAATAGATACAAAGAGCAACGCAGGATCCAAGCACCGTACTGATCGATCCCTGGTCCCGGATGATGATGATCTCGCCGATGCCGAGCTGATAATGATTGAGCTGGCTCATGGATCAACCCTTCTTCCGATAGATCGAAGGTTTCACATACTGCCACTTGCTCGTCACGTTGTGCAGACTTTCGGAATGACCGATAACGAGATAGCCACCGGGTTTGGTTGATTCGTAGAGACCGTCGGCCACCTGACTGATCGTCTCGGGGGTGAAATAGATCAAAACGTTCCGGCAGAACACGACATCAAATTTCTTATTCAAATTATAAGGCGACTGCACGAGGTTACAGCGTTGAAAGGTCATCTGCGAACGGAGGCTGTCCTTGATCTTAAACCACTTGTCGATCTCACCCGTACCAACAGCAATAGATTCTTTCTGATATTCGGCGGGAATTTCGTCTCGTTTTGCGACGGAATAGACCCCTCGCTTAGCCTTGACGAGAACATCACTATCGATATCGGTCGATAGAATACTGTAGTGGAAGGGTTGAATCTTCGCCTGCTTGTGCAACACCATCGAGAGCGTCCAGGGCTCTTCTCCGGTCGAACTCGCGGCACACCAGACATTAAAATCGTTTTGTTTCTGCGCTCGCCACTCAGGAAGAAGTTCCTGAGTGAGAAAATTAAAATGCTCAGGCTCACGGAAAAAATCTGTCTTGTTCGTCGTCAGACAGTTTACAAAGATCTCCCACTCCGCATGATTTTCCGGAAGGGATTTGAGATGTGATGCATACTGATCAAAATCGTTCAGTTGAAGCTCTGTCAGCCTCTTACGCAGACGGCCATGAATCATTTCGCCTTTGTTATCCGAGATCGCAATACCCACGCGTCTTTTGAGCTCCGACCGAAAGTAATCGAAAGCGCCCTGACTGTGGCTTTGCAACACTGAAGCTTTATTCATGGGAATACTCCGAACGAGAGGGTGGAGCCCTCCCGCCTTGATGTCGATTAGAGATCTTTGAAACGAGGATCATCTTCCGAGGGAATCATATCGCTGCCCATAGCAAGGCGGCCTCTGATCCCGAGTGAGCTTTCTCAGGACGTCCCATTCGAATGACGTTTGAATTCTTAGACCCTGACTTTGTACCTTGACCGGCTCGAGGCGATGCGCCCTTGGAAACGGCTTTACGGCTTGGGCTGGAGGACGGTTTCGGGCTGCGAATCTGCGGATCCCTCTGGGTCGATGCTTCCAATGGAGCCGCATTCGCGCCACGAACGATTCGCATCAGGCCGTTGACAGCCACTTTCATATGTCCGGCTTGAGCAGAGAGTTCTTCAGAAGCTGAGGCTGCCTCTTCAGATGTCGCCGCATTCGATTGAGTGACCTGATCGAGCTGGATGATGGCACGGTTGATTTCATCGATACCCCGAGACTGCTCATCGCTCGCTCCAGAAATGGATTGGACCATCTGGGAGACGGTGCTCATGCCTTCGACGATCTCGTTAAGAACATCGCGACATTCACCGGCGATGCGGGTTCCGGATTCAACTTTTTTGTTGTTCTCGCCAATGATTTTTTCGATTTTTGCTTTCGAATCGCTGACGATGGCCTGGAC
>SEDW01000862.1 GCA_004193325.1 Pseudomonadota bacterium
TCCGTCTTTATCAGTGGTCTTATCTTCGCAGCGGGCTACGGGGTATTCAGCATGATGGCTGCTGGCGGAGATCACGACTCAGGTGGTCATGCTGCGAAAGACGCTCATGGCAAAGCCGAACATGCGGAAGCGGGTCATGGCGATGCGGGCGAGGGTCACGGAGAAGCGGCTGCGGGGCATGGTGATGCACACGGGGCTGAGGCATCTCATGCTGCGGCTGCCGATGATCATGGAGCTCCCAAGGCGGATGCCCATGCGAAAGCGGACGATCATGGTCATGCGGAAAAGCCGGCTGATGAGCACGCATCTGCCGCTGCAAAAGCACCGGCACATGGCGAAGAGGAAGAAATTTCAGCGGATCAGTTCAAAAAAGACGAGCATCATTAAAATTCAAGATTTGCGGTTGCTCTGGAAACGGAGCGACCATACCCTCAGCAAAGCCTCAAAGACGATCTTACTCGACATCTTCGATTGCCCTTCACGACGTTCGCTAAAGACAATCGGATGCTCGATCAACTTACAGCCCGCTAAAAATGCTCTATATTTTAGTTCGATTTGAAAGGAGTAACCCTCGCTTCGTATCGTATTCAAACCTATTTTGTGCAGCGATTCAGCCGTCCAGGCATTGAATCCGCCGGTAAGATCGTTGATCGTCATTCCCAAAATGCTTCGCGCATAAAAACTTCCTGCGCGGGAGATCAGCTTTCTAAAGAAATTCCAATTCTCCGTAGACCCACCCACCACGTAGCGACTTCCAATCACGACGTCCGCATCCTGCAAGGATCGGATCAGACTGGGAAGCTCTTTGGGATCATGAGAAAAATCTGCGTCCATCTCGACCAATGCCGAATATTTACGCTCTAGGGCCCAATTAAATCCTGCGATATAGGCTGTGCCCAGGCCAAGCTTTCCGGCGCGGGATAAGAGGAAGAGTTTCTCCGGGTGTTCGCTCTGCATGCGGCGTATGATGTCAGCAGTGCCGTCCTTCGAGTTGTCGTCGACTACGAGAACATGAAGCTTAGGCATTGCCGCCCAGGCCGCCCGGATGATGCCTTCAATATTCATAGCTTCGTTGTAGGTGGGAATTACGACTATCGCTTGGAATTTTGATGTCTCTGACAAAACGTGGCTCCTTGGCGTCTGAAGCACGAGGGATGAACTGTACCTCGAGACCGAATTGGACTAATATAACGCAGACATTACAACAGTTGAACTCTAGGACGAAGCGTCTATATGGCAGACAACAAGCAGCACGACAAGGATAATCTGATCGATCTCGCGAGCGAGCGTCGTAGATTTCAGAATCGTCCTAACCCGACTGGTACCAAAAAATTTGGGAACGTCGGAACCGTATCGAAAAAGAAGACTCCGGAGAAAGCGGGTCCCCGCTGGTATCACTATCTTCAGCTTATACTGTTTCTGGCATTTCTGGCTTGGATGATGCAACGATGTCAGTCGGGCTCTTTTTAAAGTCCTGCATATAATCCTGCCACTCCATGGGTGTCAGGCTACGCTTTTGCTCGTTACAAGTTTTACAGGCCGGAACAAGATTTCCAGCTGTGCTGCGGCCGCCCCGACTTATGGGTACGATGTGATCCATCGTGACCTCAGTCCGGCTGATCGCAGTCTGGCAGTAGTAGCAGGCTGTTTTCTGAATTAGGTTTTGCCACCAACGCGACTTTTTCAGCTCTTTCGCTTTATTTCTTTCGCGGGTCTTAAATTCTTCGTCAAATTCCCACATATACCCATCCTTTGTTGCCCTTCGTATACCAGACTGTCCGAGCCTTCGCCAGATTGATTTCGGTG
>SEDW01000863.1 GCA_004193325.1 Pseudomonadota bacterium
GTATCCATGTGTCTGATAGGAATGGAGAAACGCAGGATGAACGCGAAGTTAGACTGAGAATTACCGTGCTTAAGCACGATATCCACTTTTCCTCCATGTTCCTGAATCGTCTTTTGAATAGAATCCATTCCAACGCCACGGCCCGACATATCGCTGAGGTCAGCGGCTGTCGAAAAACCTGGGTAGAAGATGAGATCGACAATCTTCTGCGGAGTCATGCGACTCAACTGTTCTTCGGTGACAAGTCCCATGGCGAGAGCCTTCTGAGATATGCGATCCATCTGCAAACCGCGCCCGTCGTCCTGAATTTCGAGAATAAAGTGTTTGCCGTCTTGAGAGAGATACGAGGTCACATGGATGTTACCGCTAGCGCTCTTGCCGGCAGCGAGGCGTTCCTCGGGCATCTCGATGCCGTGGTCGATGCTGTTTCTCAGGCTGTGAATGAAGACTGTTCTCAAAGCGGATTCAAATTCGGGTTTGACGAAAATGGTGGAGTCCGACTGGAAGTGAAACTCCGGAGCTTCCTTGCCAAGCTTGAGGCTGATGTTTACGAGGCCCTTGATGTCTTCGCTGATAAGAGTCTTGACCTCCTTGAGATAGAGCTTTTTGAAGTCCAGAACCACTCGGGCGATCTGGAGGCGGTCGAGGTTTTCGTCCTCGAGTTCGGCGGAAAGAGTGCGAATGGCGTTTTCGATATAGGCTCGGTCGACGCTGATCATCGAGTTGCGTTTGCGGCCAAGGACGTCGAAGTTGATGCGTTTATATTCGTAGAGGGATGCGTGAATGAGAGTCAGGCAGCTACGGAATACGCTGATCTTGTAAGGATCGAACTGATCGGAATTCTGCCACTCCTGACAGACGCTTTCCGCGTTGTGAACAGCGTCACTCATCTCGGTCATGTCGAAGGTTCGCGAGAGGCCTTTGGTGGTGTGGAGGACGCGGTAGATACGGGACACCATCGGTTTGAAGTTGCTGATTTGTGCGTCGAACGATAGTTTTTCGAGCTGAATGAAGGTGTTTTCTATCTCGCTCAGGTAGTTGTCGGCGAGGCGGATAAACTCGGAATACTTCACGTCGTTGATCTTGACGATACGGCTCACAAGAGCCATGTTACGGTCGTGTTTTTTGCGTTCGAGTTCGAGCTTTTTGATCTCGGTGACATCTTTGAGCACGAGAAGGATTCGATCGATGACGTCGGTCTGCTCGTTGACGATTGGGCTCCAATCCATGGAAAGTTCTTTGTCGCCATCGGCGGTTTTAAGAACGGACGACGTCGGCAGGTGGTGACGGTTCAATTCAAACTGAATAGGATCTTCCCCGATCGCACCGAAGACGGTGGACCGAATCTGCGAAACGCTGTCGGCGCTGATGTCGGTCTTACTAAAGAAGACTAGGAAAGGATCTTTGCCGGCGAGAACTTCCTCCGAAGCGATCTGGCTCAGGTATTCGGAGTGGTCCGCACCGATAATGCAAGAACCCTCCTCACCCTTTTTATCCGACAATTGTAGCGGCATGATGCCGAGTGACACGTTATCGAGGATGCTGCGAATCGCACGGGTCTTCTCTTTGACTTCGACCTGAAGATTGTCGTTAAAGGAACGAAGCTGCAGGCTCAAATCGTTCTGGGCCTTATTGCGCGAGGTCCGCATGTTGTTGATACGTTCGGCGAAGGCAAAGGAGAGGAGAATGATTTCTCCGAACTGACCCATGAGGCCGATTTGCATCTTGGAGTCTCCCGACGGGATAACACCTGAGGCATAGAGAGCGTTGAGGCCGAATCCAAGGCAGGAAATGGTCCAGCCCA
>SEDW01000108.1 GCA_004193325.1 Pseudomonadota bacterium
CGGAAACTGCTGATAAAGCAGATGCAAGCTACAATGAAGATCAAGCTCGTAAAATCGGCTAAGTTTTTCTCAGTCGATTTTTGAAGATGAAAAGACCGGTTTTTTGCCGGTCTTTTTTTTGGTGTTTGCGGGATTAGGATCTAGTCGTTTCGGACGCAGATTACGTTTCGATCATTACTGCTTATGAATGTGCCGAATGCCTCACCAACGATTGGATAAACTGCCCAACCATAACCTGATGCGTTAGAAGCTTTTGTTGCAGACCAGGCTGGATAGGAGAGGTCAGCCTTGACGTTCCAGTTACTGCCGGCAGCACTTGCGATGTTATGAGTTGCTGCCGTGATGAATTCCGCCATAGTCGGCAGGCGCCAGTCAGAGAAGCCGTCGTAGATGAGATCGTTGCAACGGGCAATTGCACTGCCTTGTGATCCGTGACCTAACTGCTTAGTCCATTGGGTTTTAGTGATTTTGTCCATGTAGCGACAGGTGGAAGATGAAGCACAGCCTCCCGTCGTTACATCTTTCCAATTGTTACTGTCATCTGTAGTGGCTTCCATTCCGCCGCAAACCAAGTCGGCCGAACCCCAGGGGTTGCCAGTGGGGGTCACTCCATTATTATTGTAGTAGTCCATAGTATCGTAGATCGATGCGATACCATCGAAAATGCGATAGGGAACAACGTTACCATTGGCAGTTAAGTCCAGAGCTGTACCTCCTGAAGTCGTTGCCAGCTGAAAGTCATCAGTACCTGGGTTGACGACATAATAGTTGGTGAGATCGCTCAAGCCACCGGAGACTCCGTTAGCGTAGCCGATCCTCAGCATCTGGTTATTTGCAAAGCCATGCGCGACCAGCTCAATTTTGTTGGTAGCATCCCGCATATAGGCAGTCCGTCCGAGACTGATATCCCAGTTTTCAATTCTGGTATGGTTGCGGCAAGTGGCTTTCAGCTTGCCTGTCCCTGAGGGAATGGTTTTGCCAACCCTCACGTCCCAGCTGTTAAAACTCGCAAAGATAGAACCGTTAATGCCGTAAATCGTTGTTCCCGTCTTAATATTGTCGGTAGTAATATCAGCATCGCCGGCGTGAGTTTGTCTCGCTCCGTTGCGGTCAAACCAACCAAAGGTTGTCGCTGAGTTCATTTGCGTGTTGTACGTGAGATCATCGAGGTCAGCGTAGGCGTCGCCTGTACCCATAGGATAGGTCGCGCTTGGGTAAAGTCCGCTTACACCTGCTATGCTGGTACCGTTTTTGATAACACTGGGAACGATTGAGTCGAAGTTGATAGCCTTTTTGTTCTGTGTGCCTGATGCATAGGTCACAACATAACAATTGGATCCATTTGTACTGCAATCTGTCATTTGTCCAGCTGTGCCGTTGATCGTGATACCCGGCTTAATTTTGCTAAGACTCGAGTCCACGAGGGTTTTGTTATAGCTTGGCCAGCTGCTGGTAGAGAGACAAGACGTGCCGCCATCAGTTGAACAGTTAGCGAGTGTTCCCACGACACCACCCACATTGGTCCCTGTCGCGATTTTAGCCTTCGCGGCATCGATCGTAACGCGGTCCATCGCGGGATAACCGGCGATCGTCACACAGTTGGTGCCGCCGTTTGCAGAGCAGTTTCCAGGAGTGGCAGTCACGTTACCGGTCACCCCAGCGATCACCGTCCCTGATTTGATAACGGAAGCCACGATGCCATCGGCATTAATTGCTTTAAGTGGCTGCGTGGAGAGAGCATAGGTGGCGATCATACAATTGGAATTGGGATCGGTGCAGGAGTTCATCGTTCCGGCTACGCCGCCGAGGGTGATGGAATTGTGGATCTTGGCTTGAGCGGCAGTCACAGCTGATACCTGAATTGCAGGGTAATTCGTAACGGCCAGACATCCGGCGACACCATCGGCCGCGCAATCGTTCATGGAGCCTGTGACTCCAGCGATAGTGAGACTGCTATGGATTTTAGAAGCATTCGTCGTGACGTTTGACTTGTTGGCAGCTGGAAAGTTGCTGATGGCCACACAGCCTGCTTGGTTATCAGAACTGCAGTCTGCAGGAGCTTGCACGAGATTACCCGTGATATTGGATATGCTTGTACCGTTGCGGATAAGGTTGGCCGCGAGGCTCGTGTAATCAACTGCCTTTAAAGGCTGAGTGGACAGCACAAAGGGTGGAATGTAGCAATCCGAACCATTGGCCGCACAGCCTCCCATTGTCCCCTGGACGCCACCGAGATAAAGCCCGCTACGAATCGAAGCGACGTTGGCCTGTACGGATGTCTTAGAGATCGAAGGATAGTTGACCACAGACAAACAGGAAACCTGCCCATCGCTCGCACAATCGCTCAGTGTGCCTGAAACACCGCCGGCGGTGAGACTGCTATGGAGCATGGACTTATTGCTGGTCAAAGCTGATTTGTCGACTGCCGGATAATTCGTGACGGTGACACAGGCTGTACCTGCATCAGTCGAACAGTCCGCAGGTTTCGGTACCATAGTTCCAGAAATACCGGCCACCGACGTACCAGCTTTAAGATTGGTTGCCGAGATATTATCAAAGTTAATGGCTTTAAACTTTTGACTGACTGCTGCGTAGGTCCCGAGATGGCAGTCGCTGCCATTGGCCAGACAGTCCAGAAGTGTTCCCGTAACGCCTACAAAACTAAAGCTAGGGAGCACTTTGCTCTTATTGTTATCGAAGTTGCTCTTATTGATTGCTGGAAAGTTTGTGACAGTTAGGCAGGAGCTGGCAGCATCAATAGCGCAAGCATTGAGTGTCCCGGCAACGCCACCGAGATTGATGCCTGTGCTGAATTTGGCCGCGGCTGCCACGACCGGGGCTTTGTCCATAGCAGGGAAGGCCCCCGTGGCAAAGCAAGAAAGCTCGGCATTGGCCGTGCAGCTCGGCATCGTCCCGGCGGTCCCAGCGATAGTGAGAGAGCTATGAATGTTCGCCTTTTGTGCATCCAAAATACTTTTATCTACGGCAGGATAAGCCGCTGTTGCAACGCAGCCCGTTTCGTTTTCGCTCGCGCAATTTCCAGGCTTCGGAGCCAGTGTTCCGGCAACGCCAGCGATGCTTGATCCCGTTTTGATATTGGCAGCTAAAACAGTGGAATAATCGATGGCCTTAAGGGGTTGGCTCGTCAGAACATAATTGGGAATAAAGCAGTTAGAGCCGTCGGCCGCGCAGTTAGCGAGAGAGCCTGGCACACCACCGATACTAAGGCCGGAACGAATTTTGCCAGCCGTTATCAACGATTTTTGCACAGCGGGATAAGCGCTAAGAGCAAAACATCCCACTGTCCCGTCGCTACTGCAATCGGCTTGCGTACCGACCACGTTCGCCAGAGTGAGGCCCGAGCGTAATTTGTTGGCGCTTAGCACTGCTTTATTTGCTGAGGGAAAGCTGGCAACCGTCACGCAGGCAGTGCCACCATCGCTCGCACAGTTCGCTGGCGACAGGGAAAGGGTACCAAGCACCCCGGCCAACGTAGAACCTGATTGAATGACGTCAGCTGTAAGGGGAGTGACGTCTATCGCTTTAAGCGGCTGAGTGCTGACGACATAATTCGGGACAAAGCAAGCCGAGGCATTTGCTGAGCAAGAGGAAATCGTTCCGCTCATTCCAAGCAGGTTCACGCCACTCAATAGGTTAATGTCACTGATTGCAGCTTTGTTCGCAGCAGGAAAATTGCTGGTAGCGACGCAACCGAGCTCACCGCTCAGGGAGCAATCCGCTGCCTTGGGGACGACTGTGCCCAAGACTCCGGCGAGAGTCGTGCCCGTTTTAATGGATGTGGATAAAATGAGATTGGCATTCACAGCTTTCAGCGATTGAGAATTTGCATTGGAGGAGGCGATGAAGCAGTTGGATGAATTCTCTGTACAATCCACCATGCCGCCGCTCAGAGCTGCAATTTTCACGCTGCTATGAATCGCAGTGAGATTGTTTTGAATGTCTTGCTTGAGATCGACTGCAGGAAATTCCGATGAGGCAATACAGTTTGTTTCCCCATCACTGGAACATTCTTTGTCGGTGGATAGTAAAGCATCGGAATCGCATTCCTGTTCGCCCGTCTGAATCAATCCATTCTGATCTTTGAAAAGCTGACCTTTACAGATCTGGGTGGCCGGCAGTTCAGAGACGATTAGATTGAGATGAGCTGGTCCCTGAACCAGATTAATTGAATCGGAGGTAGTGTCGTCGAAAGCAAAGTTCAGAGTGACCAAACCGTCGGAAAGTCCTGAAGGAAGGATAAACACAGCGCGTCGGCTATCCTCAGCAGTCATTGGAATCTTCATTCCGCCGATGGTCAAACTCATGCTCCTGGTGAAGCCTTTGCCGAACACTCGTACTGAGCTGCCTGCCTGCGCGACGCTAGGAGAAATTCGTACGATCTTGGAACTACTGGGTTTTGCAATGCCCGTGACGTTTAAGCTCGACTCACAACCTGTGAGAAGGAGTAGTAGAGATAAGATCAAGCTCCAGGATAGACACTTCATAAGTTCTCACCTTCTACCCGAACACAGAAAACCGAATTTGGGGCACTCATATTGTAGCCGCGCGTCGAATATCCCCAGACAGCTTCATAACCCCAAGCGGTCAAAACACCATCGATCTTCTTGGTGGATGACCACCAGATGGAGTTCAAATCTGAGCTTGTAATCCAGTCGGCGTTAACTGCGCTCTTGACATTGTGCGTACCAAGTTCGTTGAGCTCATTTTGAGTTGGGACGCGCCAGTTACTTTGACCGTCGTAGGTCAAAGTATCACAAGCGACTTGAGCTGCAGTCCAATGGGTTATCGCAACACGCTTGCTCCATTCGATATTGGTAATCTGGTCTTTGAAGCGACATTGGGTGGCCGACGAGCAGCCGAGTGTTGTGACATCCTTAAATACGTTGTCACTCGTGCCGCTGCTGTCAACCCCTTCACAGCGGTAGGCATTGCCCCAGGGATTCCCCGAAGGGATTGTGCTCGCTCCATTATTGTAGGCATCAGTTGTATCAGAAATGCTGGCTGCACCATCCCCGTAGTGATATATGCCCAGATCGGGCTCATTCGAGGTCAGGTTGACGACAGCGCCTCCCAATGTCGTGGACAACTTAAAGGTGTCACCACTTTTTTGGACGACATAGTAGGTGACAGTATCAGTGAGACTCGCATTGCCGTTGATGCCGTAGCCGACGCGAACCATATCATTGTTGAAGAAATCGTTATTCGGAATGGTAAGAGTTTCGTCTGTCATATTTGAAGTAGCCAATGAACCTGGCAAGCTATCATAAATAGAAATATTAGACGTGTTGCGGCAATCAACCTTGAGTTTGCCGGTGACATTCGCACTGATGGGTTTACCGTATTTTACATCCCAAGGATTGGGAGCCGCAAACGTTCCGGCGACTCCAAAGATATCGACTCCCGCTTTGATATTGGCGGCAGCAATCGAACTTGAAGTCGCACGGTTTTGCCGTGTGCCATCGCTTTTGAACCAACCGTAGGTTGTACCGCTCGTGACTTGAGTGTTCCAGCTCGAACTGCTGAGGTCAGCGTAGGCATCAGCAGTGAGAGGGAAAGATCCGCTAGGATAGAGACCAGTCACGCCGCTGATCGTCACACCGAGTTTGATAACGCCGGAGCTGAGCGTGCTCCAGTCGATTGCTTTTAAAGGCTGTGTGCTCGCCACATAGGGACCGATATAGCATGTACTGCCGTTAGCGGAGCAAGATGGCAAAGTCCCTGGGACACCAGCAACTGTCAGGCTGCTATTGATCAGAGCTTTGTTCGTATTGATGTTCGAAAAATTGGTTGCCGGAAAAGTGGCAGTTGTTAAACATCCTGCGACGCCATCGGTCGTACAGCTATTCATGGAACCTGTGATGCCACCAACGTTAAGCGAGCTGTGAATCTTCGCTTGATTGGTGGTGGCAAGAGCTGTGTCGATAGCAGGGAAATCGGTGACGGCAACGCATGAGGTTTGTGCGTTTGCGTTACAGTTGGAAGGAGCCTGAGTCAGGGTGCCCACAACGTTACTGATCGTGGTGCCTGATTTGATGTCGCTTGCCAAAAGGTTTGCATAATTGATCGCCTTGAGCGGCTGTGTGCTGCTCACGTAAGTCGGGATGAAACAGTTCGATCCGTTGGCGCTACAGTCGACCAGAGTGCCCGCCACCGCTGCGAGGGTTGCACTGCTGCGAATTTTGGTTTTGCCCGTATCGAGAAGGTTTTTGTCAAAGGAGATGTAACTGCTATCGGTGAAACAGGATGTAGCGTTATCTGCAGCGCAGATGGTCAACGTTCCAAGGACTCCACCACTTGTTACGGTCGATCGGATCTTCGATCGGGCTGCGTAGATGGTAGCGTAATTCATGGACGGATAACTCGCATCCGTAACGCAAGACGTGGCACCATCGCTGGCACAGGTCGCCGGGATGGGAATAAGAGATCCGGCGACCCCTGCGATCGTTGTACCGGATTTTATGTTGGTCGCCGTGATGGGCGTGGTGTCGATGGCTTTGAGCTTCTGGCTCGACACGTTATAGAGGGGATTGTAACAATCAGAGCCTTCCCCTACGCAGCTTGCTAAGGTTCCGCTCACACCCGCATAACTTACAGTCGCAAGTGCCTTGACCTTATTGCTATCAAAATTAGCCCGGTCGAGGGCAGGGAAATTTGTGACTGTATAACATCCGCTGGTTCCAGATGCCGAGCAGTTGGCTGCGGTGCCGGCCACGTTGCCGATGGTGAGTGTGTTAAGAATTTTGGCCTTATTCGTGTCGATCAAGACCTTATCCATCGAGGGATAGTTTGCAACAGCTACGCAGCCGACCGAGCCGTTCGCTGCGCAATCTGCGGGTGTTTCGATTGCGGAACCACTGACACCAGCGATACTTGTCCCAGTGCGAATCGATGTGGCATCGAGTGCATCGAAGTCGATCGCTTTTAAGGGCTGGGTAGAGCTGACAAATCCAGGGAGGTAACAATTGGAACCGTTTGCGGCGCAAGTGGCCATGGTTCCCGCGACTCCAGCCAGAGTCAGAGTCGAAGAATATTTTGCGCGATCCGCGTTGATTGCAACTTTGTCAGCCGCAGGAAAGCTGCTGACTGCAAGGCAGGTGACTTGACCGTCTGAGCTGCAGTCATTCATTGTGCCGGCGGTTCCACCGGCGTTGACGCTTTGATGAATCTGCGTGAGATTACTGGTGACGGTGGATTTATTTACTGCCGGGAACGTAGCCGTGGTTCGGCAGGAGTCGCCACCATCGATGGAGCAATCGGTCATCGTACCGGTTACGCCTGCAAGTGTGAGCGGCCCAAGGATTTTCCCTTGAGCTGCGGTGATCGCGGCCTTGTTGGTTGCGGGGTAGTTAGTGACGGTTACGCAGGTATCTGCTCCATCACTTCCGCAGTTGGCTGGGGCTTCCAGAACAGACCCATTCACCGTAGCAATGCTGGTCCCAGTCTTGAGGATATTGGCCGTAATGCTGTCGAAAGAAATCGCTTTGAGATTTTGACTGCCGGAGGCATAGGCCTGCAGTAAACAGTTTGATCCATTCGCGAGACAGTTGGCGAGTGTACCTGTGCCCGACGCCAGGGCGATCGTTGAACTGATCGAACTCAGGTTACTCGTCAGGTTACTCAGGTTCAGCGCCGGGAAAGCGCTGGTCGTGGTGCAAGAGCTCGCGCCATCAGTCGTACAGGTTTGCAGTGTTCCGCCAATGCCGCCAATGGTGATGCTTGAATCGAATTTGGCTTTATTCGTATTGGCAAAAGTTTTGTCTACGGAAGGGAAGGCCGCGGTCGCAAGGCAGTTCGTCTGATTATCAGCGCTACAGTCAGTCTGTCCTGTGACGAGTGTTCCTGTAATGTTGGAAACCAGGGTGCCCTGTTTAATGAGAGAGGGCAGAAGGCTATCATAACTCACAGCTTTACGGGATTGAGTGAGCGCATTGAAGGTCGGAAGGTAGCAGGCGCTCGCGTTGTCGCTGCAATCAACAAGGCTGCCTGTGACGCCACCGATACTGCTGTTATCCCGGATGGAGGCCTTCATGCTGTTGACCGCTGCCTTCTCGACCGCAGGGAAGTTTGCATTGGTGGCACAAGTGATGTCGCCGTCGAGAGAACAGTCCGCTGGCTGAGGAATGAGAGAGCCTGTGATTCCGGCAAGGGTATCGCCCTGTTTGATGACGGAGGGTAGAAATTCATCGATATTTACGGCCTTAAGCGGCTGGGACATGACTGAGTAGCTGCTGAGGAAACAGTTAGATGAATCAACTGAGCAGGGATCGATGGTACCGGATACTCCTGCGATGGTGAGAGTCTTTAAGAATTCAGGAGCTTCGGCGATCTTAGCTGCGTCAACGGCGGGAAAATCACTACTCGTGACGCAATCTTTGCGAAGGTCGGTTTTGCAAAGT
>SEDW01000864.1 GCA_004193325.1 Pseudomonadota bacterium
CTGCGCATGGTTGATCCAATCTAAGCTTATGTACTGCCTCGGGAAATTGATGTTTCTCGGGCAACTGGGTCTCTCGGGTCGCGCGATACTAATGGGCTGCCGATAGGAAGGAAAGCGCAAAGAAAGTCTGGAGGCTTTTTGAGGACTTGCGAAGCATGTTAGAATGTCAGGGCTGCACATAAAAGGGAGAGTGCATGAAAGCATTCATGAACAGAGTCTCGTTCAACAAAACGCTCTTAATCTTGGCCACTTCCTTCAGTTTCTTGCTCTCGCATCCGGCTAGATCCGCCACAAATGTCGAGAAGACCTTTCAGGATCCGAAGAGCGGGAAGTCTGGCAAATACACAATCGCGATGCCTGATTCCTCGGTGAAGCCGAAGAGCATGGGACTTCTCATCTTCTTCCATGGTTCGGGAGGCACGCAGTCCTATGCCAGCGCGTTCGATAGTCTGAACGGAGTCGCCCGGGAGAATGGGCTGATCGCCCTTGCCCTGCAGGCGCCTAATGGCAATGACACCTGGGCGAATCATGCGACTGGCCCCGGCAATCAGCACGAGGTCTATGTGCGGTCTCTCCTTGATTCGGCGATCTTTCCCTCCATTCCAGCTATCGACAGGAATAAAATTGTTTTTGTCGGTTTGTCAGCGGGCTCAACTTTTTTAAGCGGAGACTTTCTTCCGAAGTATATCTCGGACTTCAAGGGCGGAGCGGTTCTCCTCTGTGGGGGCGGAGGGCCCGTGTCTTTGCAAAAGGATTATTTCACAGAACTTACGAAGACGAATTCGCTCGGCTTTCGGCTCGCGTATTTTATTCAAAAGAAAGACTTTCTCTTCTCCCAGACGATGCAGGGAATCAGTTACTGGCGTGGACGAAATGCGACAGTTAGCTTCGAGGCTCCCGAGGGTGGATCGCATTGCGGATTTGATGTGAATAAGGAAATGTCACGACTCATCAAAAAAGTTCTGACACGTTGAAATCTGCTGGTGGCGCTCCCTCCTCACGAAGGCTCATCGACGATCCGTAATTTTTGTCGGAAAAAAATCGTAATAAGCCTTCCCTTCCTTTAAGATTTCCCTTACGCATTGAATCGCCTTTGGCTATAGAAGACCTATCGGGAAAATTCATGGCAGCTCGATATTCGAAGTCCGTCTCCTGCAAGGGACAGTCTGCAATTGAAGGCGTTTTTGTATCGTTGAGCGCAACGCTTGAAAAAGGGTATGGCGATGAAAGATATTCTCACTCTCTTTGGTCCTTTCCTGTTTCTCTTCTGCATTCTAGCGAGCAGTGCTATCGCCAAACCGCTTGCGTTCGTTAAACAGTCTGGAGGATTTTGCCGAACGCAGTGCCAGACGACCATCATCACAATTCATGACACGGGTGATGTTGTTGCCGAGACGGAAACCTTTCAGCCCTCGTCGAAAGTAACAAAGGCCACGATCGCGCAGCTCAGCGCGCGGGTGATTCGCGCGATCAAACGCGACATCGAACTCGCTACTGCTGTGCCCCTGGTCGATTCGAAGCCCTCCGCTCCGCTGTGTGCGGATATACCCGCGAAGTCCTACAATATTCTCAAGGGCAATCAGACGCTCGAGATTGGTGCTGAGAAAGAATGTCACGATTATTTACTTGAGACTTACGAAGCGACAGGAATTGTCTCGACGTTGAAGGGGCTCGTGATTCTCAATAATTATTCCAAAGAGAAATAATGTTTGTCCCAAAGAAAAAGCGAGGCTGCATCTGCGGCCTCGCTTTTTGTTTTAGAGAACTTATTACTTCAGAAATTTCGCATGGCGGGA
>SEDW01000865.1 GCA_004193325.1 Pseudomonadota bacterium
AGTTGCATCAGCGTTACGAGACGAAAGAGTCTTAATCTTTCTTAGTTCGTCGTCGGCATCTCACACCAGTCCGCCTTGCCTCGAGAGCCGAGGGCGCGGACTAGTTTTTCGTCCTGTAGTAGACCTGCCAAAGAATGTCCATCGATCTGCACATCAGCTTGAAGTGCCTGCGGCTTAACTCTCACGAGTCTCGTCACGTCGATGCGTTTTGCTGTCTCGAGGGCTTCGGTCATGCGGCGTTTGGCTTTTTGAGCTGCAGCACGCTCGCAGATTTCGGGAGCTTTCAATTCTAAAGGCTCGATACCGGCAAGCATGATCGTCACCTTTTTACCCGCTTGTGGGTGGGTCGGTGGCAGTTCGATCACGACCGATTTTGCGTCGTCGTTTTTCACGAAGCGTACGCAGCGAATCGCGCTGGCATCTTGAGTGCAATTGTTATCATGGAGCGCGGCGGTATCACCGTCTTCATCCACGCCGCCCTCTTCATCAAACGAAGGAACCACGAAAGAGGTTGGGCGGGCATGATATTGCTGGGACGTGCTTTTGCAAGACATCGAAACCATTAATATAATTGCTGCATATACTATTCGCATAATCCCTCTGTCTCTTAGGTCCGATTTATATTCTACCGCAATTTCACCGACATGGTCGATGATCGCAGCCCGAAATCACTTTAATTACCCGATATTTCCACCAAACTCTTAGCATCGTGCAAAGTTAAATACCCATTCGTCCGATTTGGGAAAAAGGTTTAGGCCTTTTAAGTAAAATATCAAAACCCTTATATTTGTTAATGAGTATAGCAGGTTAAGAGATATATCTAGCGTGAAAGGGTTAGGGTTTTGCCTGATGGCCTAATGAGCAGCTGAAGATTCCAGGAAATCAAAGCATTAGGAAAAATCATCAAGATCACTCAAGCCCTCCCCGATATTGTCATGAATAAGAGGGTAAATGGATGATCAAGATCAAATCGCATGTAATCGTGGCCTGCGTTTCCTTAACGCTCGTCGCCTGTAATGAATCCGAAGGCTTTAAGGGTTCGGCGAAGAGTAAAGATATCGTCGCAGCCAAAGCCGATGCGACTCCAGAGCCAGAGCCAACGGCCGACGCGACTCCAGCAGCTCCCGAGCCTGAGATCATAGCGGCAGAACCTTCTACCGTCCTGACAGACGTTTCCGCTGAAGAAACAGTTGTCGCCGGAGTCTGCCGCGAAAAGCTCGCTTACGATCTCGCATTTCAAACTCGAGGCGGATCAGGAAGTGACGATCGAGGCGATCATGGATGATATTGGTCAGGTTCGCTTGTGGAAGAATGCTGATTCGAAAAAAGAAGTCTATATCTCTAAGCGCGCGCCAACTGCTAAGGGCAAAGTGAAGCTCGAAAAAGGCTTTTACACCGTAGTCATGGATGCCGTCGATACGGGAGCGTTTGCCTCGGGCGCAATCGCCACGATCTTTGATGCTTCGAACAAGATCGTGCGTCAGACTCAGAGCAGCGCCGACTGGTGTATCTATCGCGTGAAGACGGAAACCGACATCCCAGACTTCTTAAACTCAGCGGCCGCGTGCAAGGCCTGCATGATCGGTGCGGACGCAGCCGCGAAATAATCTTTTCAAATTTTGATCATTCTGAGAACGCTCCTTCTGAGCGTTCTTTTTTTTGCGGCAAAAATCTTCGGAGAAAAAAAATAATGCGGAGCTCATCACTGAACTCCGCATCGAGAATCTCACTTCAGAAAACTTATCTATGCTTTTAAACCCTCACGAAGCGAAGACGCGAGCGTCTTAACTAAGGTGAAGATCGAAATGCCTTGGGAAAGGTTTGTGGGAAAAACATCGGGATTTGCCGGATAAATCCATCTTAACAAGTTCTTTCGCACGGAACAAGAAATCCGGTGCAGAGACAACCCCATTGGGTTATCGAAACGAAGAATTTTTATGTAAAAAATATTTTTCTGCTCTCATGAAGATGAATTTCTTCATAAATGATGATTCAAAAACGATATAAGAATCCGCGGTGGACTAACGCCACACCATCACGATGGATTATGGGTATTCGATTAATCGTCTTCACAAATCGAAAATCACTTTGGCGAATCGATTTTAATTCTCCATTTTCGCACTGCTCTCTGTGAGCCCCCCCTCTGATTCGAAACGGTCATCTATCCCAAGAGTCCTGCCCAGTTGCATACAACTGATTTCTTTATCAGAAGTATATTTCGCTAATCGCCTTCAGTATTTAGCTCCCGAGGCCGACTAGAAATTATATGTAGCGATCACAATTCACTAATTGTAACCGGGGCCTAGACCCTAGGAGCTCGTGTCGTGTCCAACGTAAAGTTCAACATTCTCATCGTCGACGACCAGCCCGTGAACCTGAAGGTTGCCGAGCGGATCATCATAGCTACAGGTCATCACCCTGAAATCTGTGGTTCGGGCGCTGAGGCCCTTGAGCTCCTCCGAAGCAAACGCTATGACCTCGTGCTCCTCGATTGTCTGATGCCGGATATGAACGGCTACCAGACCGCACAGCGCATTCGCCTGCGTGCTGAGAACGATCGCATACCCGTCATCGCCCTTTCGTCTCTCGTAAGCGACGGTCACTGGGATGAATGCATCAAGGCGGGAATGGACGATGTCCTAGCCAAACCCCTTCAACCCGAATCGCTCCGAAAGCTCTTTAAAAAGTTCTTTAAGGTGGATCTGTCCTGGTCCGC
>SEDW01000109.1 GCA_004193325.1 Pseudomonadota bacterium
GAACTCAACTGGGATTACGGTGAGGCAGCTCCCGCCGCCACACCAGACCCATAGGCTTAGCCCCAACTCTCGTCATTGGCAGGCTCTTGAAGTGTCACCATATCCTGGGCAAAGAGACGTTCAAGGGCCGCGGTCGCCTCGCGGGATTGAGATATAAATTCTTTTTCGTTTTCGTGGTAACGGTAGAGGTTTTCAAGATTTTTATGATCGTAGACCTTAAACTTCAGACCAACCCTGTGCGCCGCGAACTTCGATAGACCCATGATAACCAGAGCCTTTTCGCCCATGCTCACCGCTGCACCGAACGTTTCCCGTTCAAAATCCTCTATCCCCCGGTCCATCAATTCATAGGCATGAATACGGTCGCGAGCCCGGGCCAGAATCTTGAGCTTCGGATAAGCGCGTCTTACCTCTTCGACCAGGAGATTGGTTGTGTCCTTGTCATCGATCGTGACGATGAGCAGACGCGCGTTGGAAATACCGGCAGCTTCGAGAATGGCGAGTTGAGTGGCATCGCCATAATAAGCTTTGAAGCCGAATTTTCGGACTCTTTCGATCTGCTCGGGATTATGGTCGATGACGGTGCTTGAAATATTATTCACATTGAGGAGACGAGTCACGATCTGACCCATGCGGCCAAATCCTGCGACAATGACCTGACGGCCTTCCGATTCGATTTTATCCGCTTCCGGTTTATCGTCCTGATTACGGCCGGCCATGAACTTGTTGTAAGCGAGCATGATGAGCGGCGTGGTCAGCATGGAAAGCGTCACGACTCCGTTGAGCATCGCGGAGCGTTCGACATCAAGAGCTTTTTGCTGAACGGCCTGACCAAAGAGAACAAAGGCAAATTCACCGCCCTGCGAAAGCAGAATGGCAAAGAGTGGGATCTGCCGCCTGTCGATCTGAAAAATGTAGCCCGTCATAACCAGGGCAAGCATCTTGAGCGCAAGCAGCGCCACGAGATAGAACATGATTTCCCAGGGATTTTGCAGGATCAAGTCGAGCTTGATCGTCATCCCAACGGCCAGAAAGAATAGACCAAGGAGCAGGCCCTTGAAAGGTTCAATATTGGCCTCGACCTCGTGCCTGTATTCCGAATCGGCGAGGATCACCCCGGCGATGAAAGTCCCGAGCGCCATGGATAGACCCACATGCTCCATGACGTAAGCAATACCGAGAACGATGAGGAGCGAAAACGCGGTCGAGAGCTCACGCACATGCGCGCCAGCGATCCAGCGAAAGAAGGGATAGGAAAGAAACCGCACCGCGAGAACAATCGCGATGATTGCAAAAATAGCCTGAGCAATCTGCATCCAGACCGATGGGCTTCCAACAGTTTCAGTCTTCACTCCAAGAAAAGAGACGACGAGGAGAATGGGGATAAATGCCAAATCCTGAAAGAGCAGGACCGCAAAACCGTTACGGCCCGAAGGGTGATTTTTCAATCCTTTTTCGGCAATGACTTGCATGGCAATCGCTGTCGAGGACATCGAAACGCCAAGGCCGGCGATCAAGGCCTGAGGCCAGGACCAACCGAGGAGCAAAAGACCGCCGCCGACGAGCAGAGTTGAAAGACCGATCTGCATGGATCCCATTCCAAAGATCGCATTGCGCATCTCCCAAAGACGTTTGGGATGAAGTTCAAGACCGATGAGAAAGAGGAGAAGGACCACACCAAATTCTGAGTACTTCAGAATTTCTTCGGGATTGCTCATCACTCCAAAACCCTGCGGCCCGAGTGCCACACCTGCGAGCAGATAGCCAATCACCGAACCAAGTCCGAGGCGCGCTGTAAAGGGGACAACGATGACCGCGGCTCCAAGAAGAACACAAAGAAAGATCAATATACTGTCGTTCAAGCTGGTTTTCCTTCTTCGGTGGATTTGGAACTGTCAAGCCGTACAAGCGAGGCGTTGCCTTCGGCGAGATAACGCTCGATAAACTGCCGATAAAGGTCGCCATAGACCTGCAGCTGCTCTTCGTCAAAACCATTGACGCCCTGCATAAGAAAGGGCTGATAATAATTCCATCCGCACATGTTGGCCATAGCTTCAAAGGGGCGAAGGAGTTCTGTCATACTGAATCGACTTTCACCCTTTCTGATATAGGCCGAGTCGGGTCCACCGGTGGAGAGGACCTGAATATAGTCGAGACCTTTCAACGCGTCGCCGCCAGCTCCGTAGGCCCAGCCTCGCAAAAGCACGGCATCCATCCACTCCTTCATGAGCGGCGGACAGCTGTACCAATAGATTGGATGCTGAAAGATCAAGAGGTCGTGCTGGAGCAATCGATTCTGCTCGGCCGCCACATCAATGTAAAAATCAGGATACTCCGCATAGAGGTCAAGCACGCTGACCCGGGGAATATCTTTGACGGCTGCTATAAGTGCGTTATGAACACGCGACTGCTCGCGGTAGGGGTGTGCAAAAATAATCAGAACTGAAGGCGTAGATTTCATGCCGTTGCGAGTCCTCACGTGAGTCTTAAGGCCGGGGCAGCGTTGATCAGAAAAATGTTTTCCATCTTAAGCCAGGAATCTCCGAGTGTCGACTCGTCAGAAACAACGCCCCGATGCTTTCCTCTCAGATAGATCGATGATCATCGAACTACGTCAAAGCTGTCGCCGAATTCCTACAGTTTGTATGGGAAATGATGCAAGAATAGTCAGCGAATCGTAAGTGGTTGCCTCGCAAACGATCAAATCACCCGCTCCTTAGGTATAAATCCCGGCCTAATGGCCTCTCGACCCTACTTTTAAAAGTGGTCCGGTCCTTGCTCTATAGCGTTAGGTAACGAGTCCCGACAAACATGGAAGAGAGAGGTATCTTATGATCAAGATTATCGCAGGTCTCGCAGCAGTTGGTCTTATGGGAACAGCCGCACATGCAGAAGAGGTTTTTACTGTCAGGGCCAAAGCCATCAGCAGTAACTCTAACTTCAAAGCCAACTCGGTCACCGTTCAAGGTGCTGGTGCTGGCAGTCGTCAGCTTGAAAATTCCGACTCTAAAGTGAATGCCATGGGCTATGGAGCGGACTTCGATTTTAGAATTGCGGAATACGGTCACCTCGGTGCCGAAATCAATTATACCGACTACTTCAATGACAACGAAAAGGTTAGCTATCGCGACCTTTATCCAGCTGTCTACGGCGCGGTCGACTTTCTTAAAGATACCAATTACTCCGTCTTCGCCAAAGCCGGCGTTTCCTATCACAAGCTAGAGCTCAAGGACACCAACCTTGGAGCTGTTACAGTAACCTACGATGACCTCGACATCTGGAACTACGATGCAGGCCTCGGCGTATCGAGCAAACTCACCAAAGACACCTCGATCGGTTTGGAATATCGCTATACCGGCAGCTTCACTGCTCAGTCCACAGCTCTCGAATATTCAGGCTTTGGTCTGGCGGCGACACCCGATCGCCTCCGGGATATCAAACTCATGAAAAATGAAGTCACAGCCTCGATCGGCATGATGCTCTGAGTTAGGGGCGCCATTTCCTCGAACAACAGACCAGGCTTGGAAGAATCTCTTCCAAGCCTGTTTTATTGACATGATTATTTCTTTGCTTTTATTGACAGAAAGACTCTCAATCGCTATACCGCAATCTCCTGCTTGGATTATGGGGAAGACCGGTGTGAATCCGGCGCTGTGCCGCAACGGTAAGTAAGAGATTACAAGCCCGACCACCACCAAGCCTAACCTTCGAGCAAAGGGAGCTATCATGCTTCGTTTCATTCCTGTTGCCTCAGTTCTGGCGTTGAGCCTTAGTCTTGTGTCCTGTAAAGATTCTGACGACAAAGCGTCGACCGTAGCCGCTACCGATGCGACCGGCCTCGTCTTCACAGGCAACAACGGCCAGACCTACCCATGGTCTTCGAGCCTCTACCGTCTAAACACCGAAACATTTGAAATCGAAAAACTATCAGAAGGCGAGTCAAGCGACGCTGTTGTGTTCAACACAGGCTCGGAAGTGATTCTCTTCAACCGCGCTTTCGATAGCCAAAACTATCGCCTTGTCACTCCAACTGGAAATTCGTTGACCCTTGGCACACAGACAGCATTCACTGCTGGTGCTTCTGGCGACCCACATGATCTGATCGACCTCGGTGCTGGTGAAGTCCTTCTCTCGAACTACACAGCTGGCAAAATCACAATCATGAACAAAACAACAGGCGCGAAAGTGTCTGACGTTGAAGCCGACTGGGATCTTCCTGCAGGCGTCAGCCTTCAGCCAGAAGCTCTCTGGCGTACAACAGTGAATGGCAAGACTCTCGTCTATGTCCTTCACCAAGCTGGTCAGTATGAAGGCAACCTCTTCACGGTTAACAACAGCCAAGCTGTTTTCGTTCTGGAATTGAACGGTCAAACCCTTACGCCTGTCGATCTAGATCCTGCTACCGCCAAAGTTCAGGGCATCAAAATCCGCGGCTCTTTCCCCATCGCAATCAAACCAGAAGTTGAAGGCGCCAAGCTTCTTATCGTCAGCATGTGTTCAGCATTCGTCGCGAACAACCCAACTTCGGGCGCAGCTTGTCAGAACTCGGTTGAAGAACTTGACCCAACAACTCAAACCGTCACTGAACTCTGGAACCTTGATGGTGCTGGCTACTTCATGAACGGTTCGAACCTTCTTTCTGCTGGCGGAAACAATAAGTTCCTCGCTCAGATCCAACAAACTGTCGGCACAGAATCTGTTCGCCGCGTTGTAAAATTCGATCCAGTTGCGAAGACTGCTGAGACTGTCTATGACTACGCGCCTGAATCGGGTGGATACTACGGTCTTTACTACGATGAAACCCGCGGCAATCTATTCATCGGCGACATCAACACCGACACACTCGGTAAGTTCACCATCATCAAGGCTGACGGCACACAGATCGTTAAGACTCTTGACGGCATTCCTTACTCTGGCACGTTTGTATACTGATGAAAAAGCCAGGTGTTTCTCTCAAGGGAATACCTGCTCTCTTACTTAATCTCCTGCTAGCTCCAGGTTCTGGCCTTGCTCAGAACTTGGAGCTTTCTCCGTCTGGCGCCATTCAAACGGAAGTCATAACGGTCGAAGGGCAAAGGATTAAGGATGAGCAGGAGAGATCTGCGCGAGCCGGTCAGTCGATTAACGTTCAGCCTCAGGAATCGTCGCGCTTCGATACCGCCACTCAACTGCGGCGCGAGAGCTCGCTGACTCTGCCTGAAACGGGCCGCATCACACCTTCCGGTTTTGTGATTCCCCGCATCCGTGGGCAGGATTCCAAACTCACTGACATCTATCTCGAAGACACACTTCTCCAGGATCCTTACTCCGGACTTCCACTCGTGGAGGATCTCGATCTAAGAGCTTTTGGAATGTTTGAGCTTCACCAGGGTGTGTCCCCGGTGTCCGTTCCCAACATCAATCCTATCGGAACGATGCGTTTTCGTTTCAATCCGGTGAAGTTTTCGCGGGCCAGTATCGGGCTTTCCACAGGCTCCCCCTATGGACTCGGCATCTGGTCGCTCGGTATTCACAAGACTGTTGATCAAGAAATTAGAATCTATGTCCGAACCCATCAGACGAGTGGGCGTTACCCCTATTACTCTGACAATGGCACACCTTATAATGAGGCCGACGACAAACGGCGGATACGATCGAACAACGATCAGCGCTCGCATCAATTCATTCCCACCTACCGGAAGACCTTTGGGCCTTACAGTCTTCAGGCTGTAGCCTGGTTTCATGAAGCGGAGCGCGGCATCGCTTCCAGCAGCATGGTCCTCGATACCTCGGCACGCGAAGCGAACAAGGGCTATCTTGCCGATGTGAATCTCTCCCGGGAATGGAAAGACTTATCCGTCTTCGATCGCATAATCTTTGGCGTCCATCTGGCGAAGACCGATGACAAGCGGGAGACGAGCGATCCTGAGAAAAGAGTCTTGAACTCGTCAAGGCAGGCGACCATGCAGGTCTCCTCGGACCGCGAGGGATTTCGCCTCAAGACCGAGAACAGCTGGCTACAAACGAACTGGAGCTATGAACTTTCTCAATCCGACATCGATCAAAGCTTCGAAAGTATCCAGGGCACATCATTGAAGAGAGAGAATGCGGTTGGCCTCTTCGGTCTTGCTTTCAATCCTTTTGATCGCTGGCTCCTAGAATACAAACATTCGGAACAGCATCAAAACGATGAGAGCGATCTCAATCGCCACATCTATCTCGAAGGCGAAATCGATAATCCCGAGGCACATAAAACCAGCGCTGCGAATACAATAAGTCTCGCCTACGGCGATCTTGAGGATGGCATTTACGCTCAATGGGCGAAGACTCAGCGCCTGCCGGCTCTTTTTGAGGAGTTTGGCAACGGCAGCACAGTCAGACCCAATGCGAGCCTTCGGCCCGAAAATATTTTGCACCATGAGATCGGCGTTTTTAAGACCCTCTTCGGCTTGGAATTCGCCTTTGCTCACTACCGTGATGCGACCGACGATAAGATCGTTTTCATTCCAATCCTTGCGAACGCGACGAAGGCATTGAATGTGTCTGAGACCAAAATTCGCGGCAACGACGCCTCATTGAGCTGGCGCGGCGAGAGCACGAATTTGAGCTTTAAGATGAGCGACATCGAAGCTTACGACACGAGCCGGACCGAAAAGAAATATCTGCCGGCAATTCCAAGACAGGTCTACGTTACGGAATGGCGGCAGGAGTGGAATTCGGCCTGGGTTAGCTATCTCTGCTCGCGCTATCGCTCCAAGGTCTACCGAGATCTTGCTAACGCTATCGAACTGCCTGGCGCTATCATCTACGATATGAACGTCGATTATAAATATCGGCATTTTGAAATTGGTTTAGCTTTGCGAAATCTTGCGAACACCACAGACGTCGAAATTTCGGCGGGCAATAACAAAGGTCGCACGGCCTTCAGTGATTTCGCCGGAGCACCACTGCCGGGTCGCCAGTGGATCCTATCCCTCGTCTACAATACGGAGCCATCGAAATGATTTCCAGAATAATGATTTATGCCTTAGCTCTCGTCTCTGCAAAAGCACTCTTCGCTCAGGAGATCGAGCCGACTGAAGTCCCTTGCCTTGAGTCCACACCTCACTACGCTGATACGCTTGTCCAAGCCACGGGCGCTTCAGGAATACTCTATGGCGACCCCACCCGCGCGATCAATGGAGTCTATGGTGCTGGTCTCCATCAGGGCAGCACGGATGTCTTTAGTCTCGATCGGGCGAAGGATGGAATTCTTATCATCTCCTGGTCGCAAGGCTCGGTCTGTGATGGCGAAGGCGCTGATTTTAGCGTCTTTGAAAATGGTTTCCGGCAAATTCCCTCTGGTGCCTTTTTCTTTGAACCCGTTGTCGTGTCGGTATCGATCGATGGCGTAAACTACGAAGATTTTCCTCATAGTTATATCGGTGGCACAGGTATTTTGGATGTGGTGAGTGAGAAGAACTGGATCGGCTTTGCCGGCATGACGCCGGTCCTCTACAATGAGACGATCAATAATTTTGCAGTCCACGGAACTGATCCACTCGATCCGCTCGTAGCGGGTGGGGACGCTTTTGATATCGCGCTCCTTCCCGACACCGAGCTTGGTCTGCAGATCAAACGCGAGGGCTTTCGTTTTCTAAAATTAACCGGCGCACAAAAACTTGGATTTCCAAGTTCACCTTCGGCATTCGGTGGTCTCGCCGACATTGATGGCGCTTACGCTAGAAGGTTCGCAGCGCCGTAACCCACTGGAATTAAGAAAAAATTAATATCATAATTCTCGCAAAAATTTAATTTAAACACCTAGAATCATTCACCTTTTAAAGATAAATGATTCTTACTCATCTTTTCCTGCAAACAGACCGATCCGGTAAGACTGCCTTTTCCCAAGGCGAATCCTCGGAGGTCTGATGAATAAGCTAAGCCCACTCCTTGCAATCCTCGCAGTGTTCGCATCTCAGGCGGCCAGAGGCGAAGCCAGCTTATTAAAAATCCGTCAGGCCGAGAAAATTTCGATCGCTCTAACCGGTAGTCCTCTGACTGCGGATCTTCGTTCCAAAATTATTAAAGAAGAAATCACTCTCGATGCTCTCGCCGAAACGCTTTCGAGCAGCGATGGATTTATTGAGCACTTTGCCCAGTTCTGGACCCGCCTGATCGGAATGCAGTCGCCCATCGATATGTATGCTCAGGGTGGCCTCGGCATCGGCCGCAACTGGCTTGGCGTCGGTGCTGGTGAAGCGCCACAGCTCAATGTTCAATACCTCACTAAGTTTGCCGATGAACGCGCCTCTGGCGAAATCGAGCTGATGATCACGACCTGTGAAGACGCTCCCCTAATCACCTGGTGGAACTCCGAAAACCATGCGAAAGGCACGTTGAAAGATGCTGTGGAAAAAGGCATTGGTCCAGG
>SEDW01000866.1 GCA_004193325.1 Pseudomonadota bacterium
TTCATCGCCGTCAAAAGCTTCGCAAACTTGCCCGAGTAGTAGGTACCCATCTTGTTGAGGCCGGCTGTGTCGTTCGCATGTTCGAGAGCGTGGTGGTAGGTGTTGATGCCTTGGCTTGGCCAGGTGGCGCCACTCGCTGCGCCGGAGAGGGAGAAGGCTACAACCCGCGTGAGATCCCATTCAAATGCGAGCTTGATCAAAGCAATCATGTTGTCGTGAATCGGCGAGAGTTCGTCGAGGTTTTTCTTGTTGTTGCCGTTTCCACTTGGATTGGTCGGAACGGGACAGCTTTTTGATCCGCCTCCCCCACCCGACTGAGCAGCCTCTATTTGCGCCTTAGTGAGTTTTTCCACCTCGGACAAGCCTTGGACGAGACCTTGGAGCTTTTGTGAATGCTCAGAATCGAGACCAAATTTTCTTGTGGCATCTTTCAGACGTTGAAGCTGAAAGTCGACGAGGCTGGCCTTCTGATTCAATGATTTCAACAGTTCGTCGTTGCCTGCGTTCGGCGTTCCGGTGGTTTTTGCACAGATGAGATTGATCCTATCCATCAGACTCTTGTAGACCTGGCCTACGTCCTGAATCGGTTCCACGCAATTACCGTAGAGGGAATCTCCCGCTTGTCTCGCTCGGTAGGAGATGTAACGAATACCGAGTCCCGTTGAATCGCTATCGGAATGCGCACCCGCTCCGATGTGAAGACTCGCAAAGGGCAAGCTCTTCAACGATTCGATCGTCTGGTATTGCCTTGCGATTCGCATATCGATCGACTCGTGGTCGGTGTAGGCAAAGTAGGAATCGCTCTTGGAATAGTGAATTGAGTTGCCAGTCATGCATCCATAAAGTCCGGCGGCATGCTCCTCTTGGTACCCATCGCTTCGTACTCCCCCACCGTGGATATGCATGTTTTTGAAGAGGACGATGTCGCTCGCATGCTCACTCAGTGGGGCGAGAGGTGTTCCGGCAAGGGCCGCGAGTGAGGCGGGATTTTGAGGCAGAAATGCTCCGCCTTTGAAGAACATGACAAATCTTGGAGCGGTCGTGTAAGGCGTCGCAGCCATGAGATCCATCGACCGAAGGACTGGCGCCAGCATAAATGCCGAGAAACCGAATTGTTTGATCAGATCACGACGCGTAATGTGCTTTTTCGTCTTCATGTTCGGCCTCCCTTAATTTCTTGTGTTAAAGCGGGTTGAGTTCACCATCGTCTTGAGCAGGCCGAGTATGTCTTCGTCCTTGTCCGTGAGCTGCTGGTACATCTCTTTTAGGAGTGGATCATCCGAGACGAGCTCGTTGCGACCCATGTAGTAGCGGAAGACCTGTCTCACGAAACATTGTTTGAAGCGGTCGGTTTTGGTGAAATATTCGAGCGCGTCGACAGGGTTGTTCGTGGAGGTCATGGTATCGCCAAGGAAAGCCATCGATACGTTGGCGTTGACCGGCAGATTGTTGTCCATCGTACGCCAGCGGCCGATGGCGTCGAAGTTCTCAAAGGCGAATCCAAAGGGATTGATCTTCGCGTGACAGGCTACGCAGGGTGCGACTTGGGTCCCTGCCTCAACGCGTTCGCGCTCAGTTCTTGCTCCGCCTTCGGGGATTTTGGTTTCGGTTCCCTTGGGAACAGCACCGGTCTCGAGACACATGACTTTTCTCATGAAGAATACACCGCGTTTGATCACGTTGGCTTCGATCGGACCGGAGCGTGAGGCAATGAAGGCGCTCTGGGTGAAGAGACCGAGACGCTTCTCGGGGTCGTGAGTGGCCTCTTCGCCTTTGCCAGTGTCGCTGGC
>SEDW01000867.1 GCA_004193325.1 Pseudomonadota bacterium
TACTTCTACTACAAACGTTGGTATGAAGGTCCTCAAGCGAATATGGCTTTGATGGAAGCGCTATTGCCCACTCGTCTCATCGATGATGCGAAGCAGAATCCTGAGATGCAAACGTCGATGCGGTGATCTAAACAAATGTTGACAGGCCAGCGAGCACTTAGCTTCGCTGGCCTTTTCTTTTTGAGTACTGACTCTCATTGGCGACTTAAATCGCACACATCAGCGATGAAAATATTTCAGCGAAATAAACATGGAAATAGTCGCGGAATCCTGGTTTGATGCAGAAAGCAGCATCAAAGCGAGCAGTCAAATCAAAAAAATTCGATGAACTTAAATTTTCAACGCTATATAAATTATTTAGCAGATCTAGTTTTTTTGACCGTATTTTAAGACCCGCAGTCTGTTTTCTCAGACAAAAGTAAGAACTCGTCCACTGTTAGAAACCAACTCGTCATCTCGTATGAGGTGAAGCGGAGACTATTGTGCAAATTCTGAAAATCTTCTTTTTAGCGTCCTTTCTCTGTGTAATGCCTTCGAATATTCCCCTTTCTGCTCAAGTCAGGGCTGAATCAATTTCGAATCGACTTATTGAAACTCAGAACCAAAAGATTGAGGTCGCTCCTGGAATCAAGATCGACAGCCGTCTGTATGTGCCGAACGCGGAAGAATTCGCTGGTCTGCGCCCGACGGTCATCTTTGCAAGTTCCTGGGCCCTCGATAAGTATGAATACGAGGTGCAGGCGAGACGATTTGCTGAGGAGGGATTCATCGTTCTATCCTACACGCCGCGTGGCTTTGGGAAGTCGGATGGAGTGATATCGGGAGCGGGTCCAAATGATCAAAACGATGTGAGTGTACTCATCGACTGGCTCGAAGCGAATACTGCGATTGATATATCGAACCTGGCTATGGCGGGAATATCCTATGGAGGGGGTCTGGCACTACTCTCGGCCACGCGAGAACCTCGGCTCAAGACTGTGGTGTCGATGAGCGGCTGGGCGGATCTAGCCGAGTCTTTGTACAGTAACAATACGATGCACGATGATTGGATTCGCATCCTTCTCGTTTCAGGCGAACTCGCCGGCCGAATGGATCCTGAGATTCGGCAGCACATAGAAAATATTAAAAAGGGCATCGGAGTTGAGGAGTTCATGCAGTGGTCCTTCGAGCGATCTTCCCTGCTCCACATGGACCTGATCAATTCTCGCAAAATTCCGATATTCGTAAGCAGCAACTACGATGACGAACTTTTTTCCAGCAATCAGATGGCAATGTTTTACGACAAGATCCAGGGACCGAAGAAGATGCTCTTGACCAAGGGTATTCATTTTTCATCCGAACTCACAGGTCTCGTCGGGCTTAAATCAGCAGTCTGGTCCCAGGTGCACAGCTGGATCAAGCATTGGCTCGTTCAGCCGGATCCATCGGTTACGTTCGGTTATGAATTGACTGCGGGAAAAGGACAGGAGTTCTACCCAGATTTGCCTGAGGCGAGGACGATTAGCAGCCTGGACTTTGCTCCGCTGAATCGAGTGGAGGAGGGAGGAATTGAATTTGACCGAGTCCTGGATTCTTCGGCGAATTCCGGGGTTGTGCCAGTGGTGTCGAGCGCATTGCACGCTCACCTCGATATCGATACGATTCAGGTGATGAACATAATTAATCGTGACTACAGCGCGATGTATGAAACGAAGCCGCTCGAAAGTGGCGAAGTAAAACTACGAGGTCTGCCGCGAGTGCATTTCACAGTAGCGCCGCACGAGGGTCCGATGACTTTGGTTGCTTACCT
>SEDW01000868.1 GCA_004193325.1 Pseudomonadota bacterium
ATCTTACGGTAGGAATTGACCGTCGCACCGAACTCGAGGAACCAAGTCATCCCATCGCGTGCATTCTGAAAGAAGCCGTAGGCGACACTTACGATATCGCCTTCGATCTGCGTGCGATCTCCTCCAACTTCCAAAGAATCAGGCTTCTGTCCTTTAAAGATAAAAACCGTGGGCCCACGTCCAGCCGCGAGACGAACATAAGGATAAGAGTCCGGTGGAGCGAGAAGGGTGGGGATACGGAAACGAACGCCAATCGTTCCGAGCGTGTTCCAGATCAAGAGGCGCTTCACCCGGTTGAACATCACATTGGTGCTCAGCTCCAGAGCATAGTCATTGAGAAAGGAGTAAGAGACATTGGTCTCAATGTTGAGACCGATACCGGCTTCTTTATTAACGCCAGGCGATTCAAAATAGGCTGTATTCGCACCGAGACCAGCCATCAGGTGAAGGCCCTGGGTCCACTGTCCACCGCTGAACGCATAAGGATCACTCGTGCTGCCCTCTTCCGCTTTGATTTGGGTCGAAAGGAAGAAGGACAGAATCGCGAGGAGGCATAAATTTTTCATAGATCCATCCCAAAGCGAATGGCAACGGCCGTCTTGTTGTCGATCCGGGCTGGATAAAAGCCCATCTTATAATGGGAGAAGGGTAGGACAGTGAAGGGATTGAAGAGGTAGCCGAGCATGGTCGATGGCCAGGTTTCGAGGGAATGGAAGTAGAGACTCAGCTGCTCAAAGCCCATACCGACGATCGAGCCAAAGACGGGCGTCTGATAAATATCCTGGTAGCTGGGCCGCTCCGTCATGGTCTCGATCGTAAATTCAAACGCCAGCGATGAAAGAGTTGTCCAGGCGAAAGCCGTTTTCTTGTCATAACCACGGGAGCGATAGAAAAGGTAGTAGTACTGACCGACAGCGGTGTGTTTGAAGAGGTTATAATTGAAATGATCTTTGTCGAAATGGGGCTTGAAGGGATTCTCCGTCCAGTTCTCCATGCCGCCGTGCTCTTTGATCGTCTCGGACTGCGAAGCGTAATACACGGCCCATTGCGCAGCGTAGACGAAACCAAAGTTCCCGGCCTTCTCTACGCCGGAGATGTCACTGTCCGTCACGTGCTGATAGTTCTCGTCTTGAATGCGTACCGGGGCCTTGGCGAATTCCTCGGCCCTGAGCGCGGCCGGAGAAGTTGTGAGGCCAAGGATAGCCAGGAGCAGGGCGAAGAGCGCGTATGGACTCATAGAGCAGATCCATTCTTTGTTTTGTGTTTGCGCTATTCTAAACCGCCTCCTCGCCAATCACCAAAAGAAAAGGCGCGAGACCTTTCTAAAGTCTCGCGCCTTGGAAAAAAAACGAGGATAAATTTTAGTTTTGCGGCTTCTGCTTAAAGGCATTTGCACGCGCACGGGCTTCTTCATGCGGGCTTGCTCCAAAGCGATAGACGATCTTCGCCTGACCGTTTGGATCGCGAGTCACTTCGTAGTAACCGTCGATGCTAGGGAGTTCGCAATATTCAGCACCGGATTCAAGAATCGAACAACTTGCACTGTCTCGATAGTAAGGTTCGCGCTCGAGCTGACAGTTGGCATCTTTCTTCGCACGCTTACGAATGACCTGACTCACAGCTTCCAGAGCGCCGAAGACGTTGTGGGATTCCACATCACGAGCTGTGAAGTAAGTGAAGTTCTTCGTCGCTTCGCCAAAGAGGCTCGAGCAGCGATTGTCGATCGGTACATAGATAGGACCGTAGTTGTGGGTGAGGTCCGCGATGCAGTCGCTAACGGCTTCGTA
>SEDW01000869.1 GCA_004193325.1 Pseudomonadota bacterium
TGCTAATCCAGGAGAATACGTCTTGGCAAGAGGATACGACTATGAAGTCTCAGACGAGTTCAGCAAGGCGACTGCCGACTATGTGTTCCCCGTTGCCTATCCGGACTATAACCTAGGCCGCTGGCTCTACATCAAACAGATTTATGGAGTCGCATATTACGACTACTCCCGCCTTGTACAGGGAGAGGACGACAGCATTCTGGCGAGTACCGGACTGGAAGCGCATCTTGAAACAAAGGTCCTGCGCTTTTTGCCTTTGGAGTTCGGACTTCGTTACATCAGAAAGCTCGACAATGCCTCCGACCACTTTCAGGGCTTTATCAGTTCGAATCTTGCCACCTTCTGATCTTAGCTAACCGCAATAATTGTATCCTCGGGGGAAAAGTGTATAAGCTCACGACCCGGGGGATTCAAAACCGAGTTCTTCCCCTGCTTGATACCAATCGCTGTCATGCCCAACGCCCGCACCCGATCCGACGCAAAATCAAAGGTATAGTCGCCAACCAACTCGAGACGCTCGACGGACAGGAGTTTAATCTCCGCTCCGCCCGAATCGAATAATTCGTCGAAGACGAGCATAAGTTCAGGCTTCAAGGCGACATTCGCGAGCATGTAGCTGACAATGAGGGGACTGATGATGACTTCGCCCCACTTGCGATTGAAGAGTTGTTCGTTTTCGGGATCTAGGAGCTCGACCAGAATAGGAGGGATCTTGGGACGATCTTTAAACTTCTCTCGCAAGAGCAAATAGCCAAGTACGGACTTGGCATCCGCGTCGTCGCTGTTATCAAAGACGTCCGATGCCAGGACCAGAAAATTGGAATAGCTTGGAAAATCGATTTTATCGAGATCGTGCATCAATGTGAAGTCGCCAAGAATCAGATTCACATCGAGGTTGTCGTACTTCACCCCAGATCGCTCAAAGGCCCTCTCCCTCTCATCGATCGGCATGATCGATATGATATCGATAACAGCCCGCCCCTTGGAGTGAGCGGAAATCTCGGCCAGAAGGCGAGGGATTTTATAGCTCCAGCCCATAATCAGAATCTTTTTCACAGGATGTTCGGCCACTACGCTTTGAATGGGCTGAATCTTGTGGCCTTTAGTCAGGGGACTCGATCGTGAGGCCTCGATTTCATCGTAGGATGTGGCGATGAAGACAATCGCATCCTCTTCAGCGAGAATATAATCCGGAGCAGGACCAAGTTTGCAACTGGCAGGCTTCGCTTGCTTGAGCACACCGATGGGGATACCCGAATCGATCGAGTGGGAGAGTTTATCCCAGCGGGTTCCAATCAGTTCGGGAAGAGCTTTGATGAACAGGCCGTTGCCGCTTGAATTGCGCAAAAGCTCAGCATAGATATCGGAGAGTCCTGGATGCACAATGTTTTGCGCCAGAAGTCGGCAGATCATCGTCTCGCTTGAGACGACGTACACGTTATCGCCATAAGCTGTTTCTGCGAGAGCGACCTTCATCGCATCGAGGATTTCGACCACGACGCGTGGTCCTTCGAGATCCTCATCGGCGAGACAGTTTTTGATTGAGAGAAGGGTCTTGATCGTTCGCGTGTCAATGATCTCCCGTCGATCGCCGGCAAAGGTTGCCGCTGGAATAATAATCGCCGCCGCGTGTACGGGATCGACCCGCTCCAACTCATCCTGCCGAACAGGATTACCACCACGGAATGTCACGAGGTGACGATTCCAATGCGACTTCATATGAATGCGAAAGTCCTGGGTCCGCTCATAATCAATATCTTCATCAAGAATCACCAGGTGGGGTTGG
>SEDW01000110.1 GCA_004193325.1 Pseudomonadota bacterium
AAGGCTATCACATCTATTCGAACGGAAAGAGGGTTGCTTATGAAGAGGAAAGGTCTGAGTGCTGCATTGATCGCCTTAGCGTTGATCACCGCCTGCCGGGAATCAAAGCACGGGAGTCCTCCCAATTCCACTTCTCCCCCCTTAAACGAAGACATTTCACCCGACAATTACCAGCCCTCCGTGATCTATCCCGTTAAGCGCTTCGAAATCGCCTTCGACAACATCGCTATCAATCCCCCTATCGCATCCTCATCCTCTTCACCATCGACCTCAGGCTCCAATGAAGCTGTGAGGGATACGATCCGTTCGGTGACGAGCGAAGGCCTTTCCACCCCGCTCTCAGCCTATGCGCAGAGCACGCGAAAGGTGAGCGAACTGACGATCAGCAGTAGCCGCGGTTCGCATTACTATACGGGCTTTCCGATCCATATCCGTTTCGGTTTGAATATCGAGGGCGACGCTTCCAAAATGCTCGTCAACTTTGGTCTAGCCGAAGCTCCTGCACCCGGCTTGCCCAAAGAACGCTATAAAGACCTGCGTTCCTGCAGCATAGGCTCCGGTGTAGCGGTTCATGATGGAGATGCAAACACCCCTGGCACTCAGCTCTTCGAGGCAAAACTCTTGATCCCGGAGTCTTGCCTAGGCGAACTCAAAAGCAGCAAAATGATCCTCACCATGATCTTTAATCCCGATGGCGCCGTCCAATCGGAGACGAGTAAAGAGCCGATCTTCCTCGCCCTCGACAAGGAGACCACCGATGCCAATGGCCTTTGTCTCAAGTTCGCTGCCGAGGCAAGCGACTGTCAAAACGAAATCCTGATTGAGAAATCTCCAGGCGTAAACATCAAGGTCACAGACTTCTCAAGTGATTCCTCTCTTGCTGTCCTCCCCTATCTCGATCCGGAAACCATTTTTAAAAAGAAAAACGAGATGCCGAGCCCTTTCGTCAGCAGTAGCGGTTCGCTGATGCTGGAAGGTGCTTCGCCGGAAGATCTCTCTCATTACGCGGCCAGCCTAAGCTATGACGTCTGTGCCGGCGATGGGTCTTCGGAAAATCTAACGAGTGATTGCTCGGGTCCAGGCTGGCAGAAGCTGAGCTCAATCTCCGGCGAGGAAGCCAACACCTTTGACAAGATTTCGGCGAGCCAGTCGATCAAAGGCTTTAAGGACGAGGAAGCGTTAAACTTCTCGAGCAGCATCCACGCGATGGGCAGCACCTACAAAGCTTTGTCTTCGAAGATGAAAGGCGAATGGGCCGACGAGACTTTCTTTCGCGTTCGGGTCTGTGCCAAGCTCTCGAAAGATGGTCAGGCCGTAGAGCAGGTGAACCTCGATTCCCAAGCCGAAAATGGCGACCCTACCGCTGACGATTGTATGATCTTTCCCCTATTTAAAATGGAAGAGACGGCAGCGACGAATGAAAACGTTTGCGGGAGCAATGATTCGAGCCTCGACAGCGATGGTGAGTGTGATACCGCTTTTAACGACCCTAACCTCAAGGTCATCAATCCAGTCGCAAATTATTCCAAATCCTGGGGCGGCGCCTGGGGCGATCAGGACAAACTCCGCGTAAGCTTTGAGGCTGGCCCTCGCCTCGTCATGTCAGCAAATAAAATTGTGACGCGAGTCGGCACGAGCATCACGACCAGGGGCTACATTAACACCGATCTCTTCGCAGCCGATCTCGGCATGTTTCTCGATCTCTCCGGTGCCGACCTGCATTACATTGAGCCTTCGGTGAAAGCCTTTGGCGCCAAAATCTACGGCTCTCGCATCAATATGAAATCGGAATACGAATACTCCCTCCCTCTCGACAAATGGATCGGCGGCACGGGCAAGAACAAGACGGTTGAAAAGAGCGTCACGAGCAAAATCGAAATGGCTTCGTCCAACATGGACGCTCCGAAGATCGTCAACAAAGGCGATATTCAAAACAAACCAAGCGCGCTCTTCGTCAAAGAACTCTGCGGCGGTGCCCATGTTCCGGTTTATATCATCACTGTATCCCTCGACGTCTGTGGCGAACTCGGCGCCTACTTAGGGCTGGGTGCGTATGCAAGAGTTCGGGAACCCTTTGCTGAAGAAGCCGCAACGTTTCCCGGAGGCAAAAGAGTTGCGGTCGTCGGCATGTACTTTGTTCCCGCAGTCGCAGCGAGTGGTCGCGGTCAGGTCTCGATCGGTATCGTGATCGCCAAGGTTGGAGTCGGCGGCGAGATGCGTATCGTCGAGGTTGCCTTGCCCGTCACACTCTCGGCCAAAGCCGGCAACTACGAACACACAGTCCGCACAGCGAACGGCGCCAAGCGCACAACGATGGGCCTCAAAGCCAACGCAAACTTCGATACATCGCTAGACCTCGCCTGGCTTGGTGGACGCCTCTATGTCTTCGCCGAATACTGGGGCTTTAGCTGGTGCAAAGCCTGGATCTTTCCCTACCCTTGTCACTTCGGTTGGAAGAAAGTCGACAAAGACATCGTCTCCTTCGATGGTGGCTCGACTCGCTTTAATCTGATCCACCAGGATTTCTTTGACAAGACCTGGGAACCCTACCTCGCGAGTGACGGCAAAGGCTGTAACTCCATCCTTGAAAAGGGCGAAGAACTGAAAGGCGGCGAGGGTCTTTGCTCGACGAACGGAGACTTCCGACTCGACATGCAAAAAGATGGCAATCTTGTTCTCTACCACAAAACGATCGGCGCAACCTGGGCGAGCCGAACCTTTGATCAGGGCGGGTATCGAGCAAAGATGGAAGACAACGGGAATCTGGTTATTTATCGGGACAACGGCAACATCCTCTGGGAATCGAAGACCGCTTCCGCCAGTGGCAGCCGGGTTCTTCTCCAAAATGATGGACGCCTGCAGATCCTCAACGAAGACAATGAGGTCGTCTGGAACTCTCGCGATACGGACGGCCACCATGAGAAAGGCTGCCTCCCCTATCTCAGCACAGGGTCAAGCCTCGAACGCGGACAGAGTCTGTGTTCGGCGAATAAAGCCTACAATCTGATTATGGAAGAGGAAGGAAACCTCGTGGTCTATCGCAATAGTAACCACGAACGGATTTGGGATGCCGGTTCTCATCAGCGAGGGGGAGTGAAAGTGGATATGCAGGACGATGGCAACCTTGTCATCTACACCAAAGACAATCAGGTTCCCTGGTCGAGCAACACCTATACGAGCGGCCCTGCTTATCTGGAAATCAGTGACGAAGGGGTTTTGCTGGTCAAGCGCCTCACCGATTCAAAAACGCTCTGGAGTTCGCGTTAAACAATCAAGCGAGGCCTCGCTCACGCGGGGCCTTGTTCTTCTCCACCGATAGCTGTCTCCGGCAAAGATTCCGAAGGTCTCAGTTTTTTTCCTTCACGTTCGGCAAGCACCATTAACACAAATGTATTGATGACGAGCGCGATCGTGAAAGCGATGACGCTCGAGTGGGCCGTGTAGTCCGAAGTATCGGGGTCTTCAAAGTTCCAAAATGCAGCAAATGCGAGAGCGCCAACAGTAAGAAGACTCAGACCAAGCAACCAGTATCCGGCAATGCGGTTGTACTTATACCAGAGACCTTCATGTTCGAGCGTTGCGCGAACCCGAAAGCCAAAGAAGGAAGACGGCTTGAGCTTGCCCTGAATCATGGGAACGGTCAGCAGCGCAACACCCAGATAGATTGCGATCAGGACATAAATCGTGTCCATGGATTCCATTTCAATTCCCTTTCTTCGTCAGCACCAGGATCACATACTGCGATCGCTCTAATCCACTATGAGGCCCACCCCAGGATTTCGCTAGTAGAGGATGCAATCTTTCTGCGACCACAGGATCTTTGACTCTTCTTTGAGCATAGTCTTTGTAAGGGCGAAACACATGTGGGGAAATATCCCGAAGCGAGCGCAGCTCAAACCCTACACCTGCTAACTGTTTCTCAACTGCTTTGAGATCAATCCAATTCGCTTTGGGAATTTGCCAGAGTCCGCGGCCGATCCACTCCTTAACCCTCTGACTCAGACTAATCTTCTGGCTGATTGGAAAAAAATCAGCAATCGCCAGCACGCCGCCCGGTTTCAAGACACGCATCGCTTCCCGAAAGAACTGCAAACGATCCGGAAAATGAAACGAGGACTCGAGCGCAAAAAGGGAATCGAATTCCTTATCGGGGAAAGGCATATTCATCGCCGATCCCTCCACAAAATCGATTCCGTCTTTGCCGAATCGCTCGCGGGCTATTTCCACCTGACTTCGCGTGATATTGAGAGCCTTGATTCTGGGCAGTTTATAGCTCTGACTCCAAAAATGCGAAGCGTCACCAAAACCGCAACCGGCATCGAGAAGTTTCTGACCGTCTTTCAGCCCGGCGTCTTTAGCCAGTTCTTCAGCAAGCGCGAGGCAGGCTGCATCATAGGTCTTGGCCTTTTCCCAATAGCCCAGATTGAGGAAGAGGCTTTGTTCCGCGAGATTATTATGAGTGCCAAGCATGTCGTAAACCAGATCCGGTCTCGACCGGCGCGGGCGAACGGCGAGATAGAGAAGACTCATTGTTTCTTTGAATTGGCGCCAGGAGCGTGAGGGCGTGGCTTTGGGGCTTGTCATATCTGTCTCCGATGCCTAAATCGTAACAGCGGCGCTGCTGTGAGGTTTACTTTAAAAACTTTAAAAATTAAAATTACGGGATAATGGAAATCTCGCCGCCAAATTTGCGGTTGGCCGCTCGTTCCAGTATAGCGCCTCCAATAAGAAAAGAGTTCTCTATGTGCGGAATCCTAGCCATATTCAAGACCACAGCCGACTCCCCGGCCGTCGCCTCTGAAGAACTCAAGACCATGGCCAGAGCCATATCCCCAGAGACTACGGAAGGCGCCTCCTATGCCCTCTGGGATGATTTTCTAGGACTCGGACAGACTGATTGCGGCGGCAATCGCTTTGAGCCGCTCTACAATAAAACCGGCACCCTGACTCTGGTGGCCGATGCCAAGCTGATCGATCGCTCGACCTGGCTCCGCCGCTTGAGTGGACTTGGCTATCAGTTCGGCGCTCAATCTGACAACGAAATCCTTCTTTATGCCTACGAAGAATTTGGAGTCAATTGTTTTGCGGAGTTCAAAGGCTCGTTTGCTTTCATCATCTGGGACTCGACTAAAGAGACGCTGATTGCTGGTCGCGACAGCGAGGGCCTCGCGCCTCTCTATGCCACCGAACAAAAAGGTCGCCTTCATTTCGCGTCCGAACTCAAAGGGTTCTTTGCGATCAAAACACTCGAAAAGAAATTGAGCCCTCGCTATTTCTCTGACTCATTGATCGCGAGCCCTTTTCCAAATACCACGCCTTTTCTCGGCCTGATTTCCGTCAGACCTGGAACCTATCTCACGATGCTTCGATCGGGAAAATGGGAAGAGCATTTTTTCTCGGCAAAGACTGGTGATGCCTCTTCACCACTTCTGGCCAAAAGCGAAGTCGACATTCGCAGTCTGACTCCTGATCAAATCGCTCAGAATCTCCACGCCTATCTATGGGCACGGGAGTTTCCTGCCGAAACCATAGCGGAACTGATTAACCCCGTGCCGAGGCCAAGGCCAGCGGTGGAGCCCTGGCAAAAGCCTAGTCCGACGAAATACGGAATACCTAAGAGATATCTTCCCTTCCTCATCCATCCCGTGTTGCGCAGTATTCTGCCGCCACAGATCACGGTCATTGATTTGCCCAAGCTCCATTTCAGCACGCCTCACACAGCGTGGCGTCAAGTTTCGGAAACGGTCTCTGGGAAAGTCATCTTTGAAAATTATCTGAGTCTAAAAGAACTCGACGAGACCAAAATATTTGCTCCCATTCCAGTCAAGGCCATCCTGTTTCTCTGGCGAAAATTGCCCAAGCATTCGCAGACCGGCATTGCCTTGGATCATCTCGTCGGCTACATCCTCTGCTGCCAGATCATCAATCGCCTGTTCTTGAAGTATCGTTTTACAGCGGATTCTCTTCATTACTGGGAAGAAGTCACCCCGGAGAAACACCTGTCGCCAAGGGCCGAACTTCTGAAAGACGATCATCCACCGGCTCGGGCCTTTATCATTCCAAGTTATCTCGAGAGTAAATCGCTCAGTGACTGGCAGAGCTTTGTCCTAAGGCATACTCATCCCGCGAATTTTGTGTTTCACTTCGTCTCGATGCTCTTCTTCTTCGTGAGCCCGATCGTGGCGATCGTGACCCAAAACCCTAATTGGCTCGCGCTCTTTTTCGTTTCAGGCATGGTGGGGACAGCGGGGCATTTTCTCTTCAAAGATGGCAAGGTCTCGGTTAAGGAGGCCACGATTAGGCTCCAGGTCCCCTACTTCGTCCTGAAAATGTTCTCGCTCCTATTTTCGGGGAAATACTCTTTGGAAATTAAAAAAGCCCAGACCGCTTATGCAAGCGTCCTGGGCCAATCGACAGAGAATAAGCAGATCAGTTGAACACGAGGGTTTCCGGTATTGGCAGATCGAAAATCGGCCCGCCGTAAGTGAAGCCATCGTAGGAGTAGAGAATACTTTCCCATACATGGGCGGAATTTTCATCGATCGTGCCGGCTGCCATTGGGTCCGCAAAGACCTTAACCGCACCTTTCAAAAGATTGATCGAATAGTCCGCTTTCAAAGCACCTGCAAGATAAATCCCGCTCTCCTTCTCGATAATCTTGGTCGTGCCTTCCAGATTTCCCTCGCCTTTGGCGAAGGTCAAATTTCCTTGAATGCCTGCTTTGACGATCAACACTTCAGCCTGAATCAAAGCGTAAGCGCTTGTATCCACGTGAGGCTTGAGTGAACCGTTGACCTGGGCCAGCGTCGCCGCTGCTGCAACATCAACGCCCGCCTCCCCGCGCACACCCGCCTGGAGATTGACCGTGACAGGTCCGAGAGCCACCGAGTAAGGAATTTCTTTATCAAGCGCTGGAACCGAGAAGGTCTTCGCGTAGTTTGGGGTCTTTTGAGAAACGGATGGACTCCAGACTTTCTGCCCGAGGACAAAGAGATTGGCACTGGCATCAATTGCATCCTCGGAGGGTGAGGAGAGAGCCGCGTCACCGGTCAGGAGCGGAACGGACACATTGAGAAGATAGCCATTGGCTCCGGCTACTGCTTTTACCGACGACACGACATCAGACGATGGGCGTGTGGCCTTGAGACATACCTGAGACGCGAGCGCAAATTGAGCCTTGGCGCGCTCACCCTTGGCCCAGGACCAAGCCTTACATTTGTCGGCGCCATACGCGTGACTTTGCATGAAGAGCAAAGCGCTCGTTACGGCCAAGAGGGGTTTCATCGAATTCATAAAAGCCTCCCAAAGTGTATAAGATCACGTTCGCTGTGAACGGATTTGCCTTGTTCAACCCGCTGGAGCAGCAGCCTCGATCTCAAGCCAGCGTTCGCGGACTGCGCTGGAGAGTGTGAGTCCTTCTCGTCCATCCCGAAGATTTGCCTTTAATCCTGGAAGAACGGTTTCGGACCGATAAAGCGTTTCGAGAAGGGAGAGCTGCAGGAGTTCGTCACGACTCGATTTGAGCGTGGCGAGGAGTAAGGGCAGCGCCTGTGCGCTGACGACTCGAGTATGAAAGGCCTGAGCTGCAGTTCTTCTAACCTCAATATCAGCATCATCGAGCAGGTGCAAGAGAAGCTGTTCGCTTTCCAAAGATTTCATCTGCCGCATGGATTCAGCCACAGCGGATCTCAACTTGGGGTCATCACGTTTAGACCATTCGGCAAGATGAGGCATTTCCGTTTCGATCGCGGCATTACCGATGACATCGAGCATGGAATAAATTTCGGGACCAGACGCATCGCGGCCTAAGACTTCTTTGATAAAAGCTTCGCTTCGACTCGACTGCATGCCTTGTTTGATTTGTCCGGCAAGAGCGAGTTCTGCACCTTTCCGAAGATCCTGATCGTCCGAATTTTTGCGGATCGATTCGAGATAATCCCAGGAGGCTTGAGTAGGCTTGGGCGAAAGCCCGAGCACCGGAGCAATTGCCGTCTGCCAGGCGGGATCATTGCCTTTGACAAGAGCGGATTCTATCAAAGCGTTGGTCGCTTCTTCGCTTCCCGCGTAAGCAAGCGCACCGAGAAGGAGCTTGAACTCTTCGGAGTCAGGGGCGTAACGTTCGAGTGTGTGACGGAATTCATTGACGAGCGAGGGATCGTGGCGGAAAGCGAGCTTCATGCGAACGTAGAGAGGATCAGCGGAGGCTTTGGATGAAGGCGGATCCTTTAAGAACTGATTCCATTCGGAGAGAATCTGCCGCCGCTCAATTTCGGGATCTTTTCGTATCGAGAGTGGCAAGGCTTCGGCATTTTTGGAGGCGATGGTTTGAGAGGAGTTGGATCGCCTTATTTCAATGCCGACCGTGGATTTTGATCAGCCTTGACCTCACGCTTGATCATAGCCTCGAGACGGGGCTCCGGGTAGCTCCACTCCCCTGCTATCACCTCGGGCCACCCGAGATTGAGTTCGCGGCTCAGAGCCAGGGCCAGAGCGTTGATGGGCGATGATTCTGACAGAAGCCGAGGGTCGAGAGCGAGGTAGGCCTCGGGGTCGAACTGATAGACCTTGTCCCCTGCGAGGTCCTGGTCGTTGCAGCGAAAGCTGTCGATCGAGAGTAGCGAATGTGTCCCTTTAAAGGACCATTGACCCAAAGCCTTACAAACGACGCTTATTTCCGTCCCGGACGAGGCTTGATAGCTCGCGCTCGAGGCGTAACTCCATTGATAGAGCACGTCTGCGGATGGACCGGACATATTTTTTTGTGAGCCTTGGGATTTATTTTGAGACTGTCTGGAAGAGAAATTTTGGTAAAGCGCAGCGCTGAAGAGGAGTAGAAGTGAAAGCCCT
>SEDW01000111.1 GCA_004193325.1 Pseudomonadota bacterium
CTTCAGATTTCATTCTCAAGGTTATGATAAACCGTTACAACGTCATCATCATTTTCAAGAAAATCGATCAGCTTTTCGATCTGGACGAGAGTCTCCTCATCCACTTCTTTTTTGGTGTTCGGAATGCGGATCAGCGAAGCCTCTTCAGGGGTCACGCCAATCTCCTGGAGCTTGACCTGGATCGCTCCGAAGGCTTCCTTTGGCCCAGTCACAACAAAAAAGCCTTCATCGAGCTCCACATCGTCCGCGCCGGCTTCAATCATGTGAAGTGTAAAATCTTCTTCGTCCACACCTTCGGCCACGATCTCAAATTGTGCTTTGTGATCGAAGACAAACTGCAGCGATCCTGAGTTGCCGAGAGCGCCGTTACACTTTTTAAAGTGGGTACGGATGTTGGCAACGGTACGGGTTGGGTTGTCGGTCGACGACTCGACAAAAACAGCAACGCCTCCGGGGCCGTAGCCTTCATAAGCGATATCCTGAAATCCAGCGCCGCCTTCGCCCTGGCCTTTTTTAATGGCCTTTTCGATATGATCGCGCGGAACGTTGAATTTTTTGGCCTTCTCAATAGCAACCTTCAAAAGGAAGTTGCTGGTGGTTTCAGCGCTCCCACCCTTGGATGCTTTAAAGACATCTTTAAGCATACGCGTGTAGAGCTGTCCTCTTGCCACATCGGCCGCGCCCTTTCGCAAGGCGATTTTTGACGATTTTCTTCCCACGGGTTTTCCTTCTTCAAAATTCGACTGCGATCTTAACAAATTTTGCGAGGATTGAAAGAGACGGAATTAGCGCCATTCCGCCCGTGCTTAACTTAAGTCAATACAGCCAGGTGCTCTTTGCTGAATCCTTTGAGTTCGCCAAAGCGTTCTTCCCTTATTTTTTTCGTCCATTGCGGATCGGATAGAAGGGCCCGGCCCACGGCGACGAGATCAAAATCCCCCCGGTGCAAGCGGCGCTCAATCTCATCAAGAGGCCCGGCCTTGGCACCCTCACCCTTAAAGCTCTGGATGAAGTCTCCGCCATCAAGGCCGATCGAGCCCACGGTGATCGTAGCCTTACCCGTGATCTTCTTTGCCCATCCAGCAAAGTTTAGGTCCGAACCTTCAAACTCCGGCTCCCAGAAACGGCGTTGGGAGCAGTGGAATATATCGACGCCGGCTTCCGAGAGTGGCAAGAGCCACTCTTCCATTTCCTTGGGACTCGGAGCGATCCTGGCTTCAAACTGCTGCTGTTTCCATTGCGACAGGCGAATGATAATAGGAAAGTCTTCACCGACTTTGCCGCGAATCGCTGTGATCACATCGACCGCGAAACGATTTCGAGCCGAGATCGTCTTGCCTCCGTAGATATCCGTGCGCTTGTTCATGCCTTCCCAGAAGAACTGGTCCACGAGATAACCATGAGCGCCGTGCACTTCAACCGTATCGAAGCCGAGGGTCTTCGCGTCGAGGGCTGCCTGAGCATAGGCCTCGATCGTCGTTTCAATGTCGGTCAGGCTCATCTCCGCCGGACCTTCGAAGGGAGCCTCTGGCAGCCAACCGGACTGGTGCGGCTTCATCAGCCCCATGTGCCAGATCTGAGGAGCCATTTTTCCGCCGGATTGGTGAACGGCATCGATCACCTTTTTCCAGCCGGCGAGAGATTTTTCGCCATGAAAGCGAGGAATATTCTTATCGTTGGAAGCGGCTGGGCGATCGATAACGGTGCCTTCCGAGAGAATTAGCCCGACTTCCCCCGCCGCTCGGCGCTCGTAATAACTAGCAACATCGGCTGTCGGAACGCCATCCGGAGATTGAGATCGGGTCATGGGCGCCATGACGAAGCGGTTCTTTAACGAGAGGCTTTTGATCTGAAAGGGACTGAATAGTAGACTATTACTCATGTGTCACCATGTACGAAGAAGGATTTAGCCGTAGTCTAACGAGCCGACTTCGGTATCCGTTTTATACACGAGTTTGCGCAAAAGATTGAAAGCATGAATAGAGAGTCAGTTCATCTGGGCTTAAGATGATGGGGGGAATGGGAGGAACTCCTTGGGAGCAATCAGCACCTGAAGCGTTTCTTCAATCCACTGGGCTGAACGGGGATGAATACGTTTGGCGAAAATCACGTCCTCGCCTGAGCCCGCACATTCAAATCTCAGGCATGAATACTCGGTTTCTCCAGACACAAATGTTGATGAACTTATGCTCACGACTTTGCTGCGTTCAAGTCTTTTCTCAGAAGCGATTCCGAGAAACATGGTCTTCAGGATAAACGACTCATCATCCCAGCCTAGTTCAAATCGAAAGAACTGCAGGGCGATGTAGTTGCAAAACAAAAGGAGCCCTGCGATTGCAAAGCCATAAGGAAAAGGATTTTTCGCAACGCCGTTGTACCAAAATCCTGCGCAGAAAAAGAAAATCATGAAGCAAACGATAAAGAGCACGCCTTTGTTAAGGGTAGACATCGACTGCTTGATCCTTATCAGTCTGTCTCTCATGATTTTTTCTTTTCTTTTGAATTCCGAATTGACGAAAGCTTTTCCTTCGGCGGATCTAGCTTGTTCGATCAGTATCGCTTCCTTGACTCTCGCCATTTCTCTTTGGTCACCAATAGCGCTGCGATATATACCCCTAAGACAGTAAATCTCGAGAAAGGCTTCACCGTCACTCGTTCCGAGACTGCGGACCTGTATAGATCGGATCTCAGACCAGCCGATGACTCTTTTAAAAGAGAAACGGGATATATAATTCCAAAGCACCAGTCCACTGCCATCCCAAAGGGTTTCCTGCCGAATTCTGCTCGATGCGAGGCAGACGAACCAAATCAAGATCAAAGCAAAACTGATCCCGACCCGAGTGCCTGTCGAGAATCGTCCTCGAAATTCGAGGAATAAATAAGCAGGGAGAGCGCAGGCCGCGAGCACCAGAAATGCAACTGCAGCCATTCTCGTTTGTTTGTCGAAGAGATAACCGGATGCCGATCTGGGCAGACGTGAGGCTGATCGATCCTGTGATGGCCCATAATATTCATTTTCCAAAAAAATCCTCCAGCGTCTCAAAACACAAAAAAATGAGAGCAGTGCCCACATTCATTATACAGGCAGGTCGATCTCTAACAGCCAAAATGCTCCCACGCACTGTGCTAAAAAAGAACATTTTTGAAAAAAATAATGTCTAATTCTGAGAAATCAGAAGATAGAAAAAGAGTGCCAACCCCCACTCTATATTGAGAATAAATCTCAACTTCATAGCTTTCATAGCCACGCCATTATTAATTATTGTAACAAAAGCAAGGAGAAGGACTCTTGACATTCGTGAATCAATATTGAATATCATTCTCACCAGAGTTGGTACAAATCAATCCAAAGGAAACACTTAATGAAAAACGTAAGCAAATCTCTTCTTATTCTTCTCGCTACAACTTCTCTCTCTGCGTTCGCAGCAGAAAAAACTCCAGTCTCTCAAAACCTTCCAGCAGCTGAAGAACCAACTGTTGAGCAGCCAGAAGTTCCTGAAGTTGAAGTTCCTGCTGAAGAGCCAGTTATCCTCGAAAACCTCACTTTCGAAGGCGCGCGTTGGGGCGGAAAAGCTGCTGGTTATGTTTGTGCAGCAGCTGAAACAGTATTCGTTGCAGAGCCAACTGAGTACACAGACCTAAACGTAAAATGGGGCAACGTTGTAACTGACTTCTCCCTCGACAACGGTCTTCTCCTCGCAACTTTCAGCGCTGACGAAGAAACCACATGTAGCTACTCAGCACTTGTGTTTGCTGACGACACAGCAAAAACAATCGAACTCGTTCAATCACGCGCATTCCCATCGATCGGCGAAGGCTCTTGCGTTGCTGGCAAAGCAGTTCTCGATGCTGCTCTTGCTAAAAACAAGTACCTCTGGACAGAGCGCCGCAAGCACTTGACAATCGTCGCTCCTAGCGCATCTGCTGAAGAGATCTGTGGCAAAGGCGTTACCACTGTTGGTATCGACTTCGTCTTCACAGGAAAAATCAATTAATTCTACCGAATGATCCAGGCCGCTTCAGAACCTGTTCTGAAGCGGCGTTTGCTTTTGCCGGAAGAATCTGCGAATGATAAAGAGCTTCACGCAAAGAGGAACCTGGGATAGATTGGGATCAATCACATCTCACAATGGAGGCGCCGTATGGATAGTTTCCGAGGTTCTTGTCTTTGCCAATCTGTGACATATGAAGCGACTGGAGAAGTGCAAGGATTCTATCTCTGCCATTGCAGTCATTGTAGGAAGATTTCTGGTTCGGCCCACGGCGCAAACATTTTTATCAAAGTGCAGTCATTCAACTGGCTCACAGGCGAAGATAAAATTTCACATTACAATTTACAGAATACACGTTTTGAAAAGGCTTTTTGCCCGAACTGCAGCTCAACACTGCCAGTGCTTCGGGGGAACGGGCACGCGGTAATTCCGGCAGGCAGCCTCGACTCCGACTTCTCAATCAAACCCAATGCCCACATCCACTACGCTAGCCGTATGGGTTGGGACCATGATCTCGAGAAAATCAAAACCTTTCAGGAACTGCCGGATAACGACTAACTGAAATGTTTTTTGAAGAACTCCAAAGTCCTCATCCAGGCTAGACCCGCGGCCTTCGGATCAAATCTTGGAGTGGTGTCGTTGTGAAAGCCATGTTGAGCGCCTTCGTAGGTGAAATGAGAATAATCCACTTTATTCGCCTTTAAGGCTGCCTCGAAGGCCGGCCAACCTTTGACGATGCGTTCATCGAGAGACGCATCATGAATGAGAAGCGAGGCTCGAATCTTTGAAACGTCGGAAGCCTCGGGTTGTGATCCATAGAAGGGAACCGCGGCCTGCAGATCGACTCCCATTCGCACAGCTAATGTATTCGCAATTTTTCCTCCGTAACAAAAGCCGACGACCCCAAGCTTGCCGTTAGAATCAGGCCGGGCTTTTAGCCAACGGGCGGCGGCCTCAAAGTCCTGGGTCATCTTCTCTTCATCGACCTTTTTAAAGAGCTCTCTGCCCTTGTCCTCATCTCCAGGATAACCACCCACAGATGTGAGACCGTCGGGAGCGAAAGCGATATATCCCGCAACCGCAAGTCTTCGTGCCACGTCTTCAATATAAGGATTGAGCCCTCGATTTTCATGCACGACCATGATCACAGGGAAAGTCTTGGATTTAGGATTGACGGGTAGAACGAGAGTGCCTTTGATCGTCTTATTGCCTTTGGGAGAATCGACAGTCACGGATTCGATTTTGATGCGTTTGTCAGCCTTGTCCACCTCCGCCGCCAACGCAAAGTTTGGTGAAAGGCTATCGATCAGAGCTGCGGCGGTAATGCCTCCGATTGCAAATTTCTGAGCGCTTACGAAGAAACTACGGCGGTCCATTTCCCCATGAACAAACTTGTCAAAAAGATTCCAGAGTTCTTGAGGATAGTCCTGAGACGATTTACGCTTGTCCATATGTCTTCGAGCTCCTGTCATATACGGTAAATAATTCAAACCAAGTGAATTGCAAAATCTAAAATTCTTTAACCATTCGCACAACGCCTGGGAGTAGACTCGTCGGGATAGTCATATTCCGCGTCTTCCAACCCAACTTTTCATAAAGCTTCCTCGCCGGAGTGTTATCGAGCTCCACATCGAGCTCATAGCGCTGGGCCCGGGCCGCTTCTTTCAACCCTTCTATTGATTTCATGAGAAGTGTCGCAAGCCCCTTGCCCTGATGGGAGGGACTGCAGGCGACATTAGCGATGTAGGCGCTCTCTTTCAGGAAAGGCTTGTAGACCGATGCGGTCCTCAGAGTTCGGAAGAGAATCCTACAGCCCTCCATAAAACCCAGCTCAGAAAATATAAAACGGATTCCGTCCCAAACGATCTTCGGTGCGTCCCTCGTCGGATAAAAGGTTGCCACGGCTAGCACCTCTTCGCCGGACGCTATCACGTAGGCGTGCTTCGCTGCCCAGATTCCACGGTTTGTTCGGAAGGCTTCGGTGATCAAATGATGAAGGTGCCGACCAAAAACATAGTTGTTCATGCTCGGGGCTGAGCTAATCATCAGGTCAGCAATATAGGGGCTGTCGCTAGTCTGGGATGCCCTGAAAACCGGATCGAATGAGCTCATGCAGAATCCTCCAAAGTCCGCTAAGATTATATAACTGACCCGTCCCTCAACGCGAGCAATCATATGACCTTTCAGCGATCCGTCTCTGCGAATGAGCTCCTCTATCACAAAGCGGCCGGAGCTTTCTCCGATGTGGTGATCCAGCTTGTTATCGAAGGGGAAGGCCGTGTGGATCTAAACCTTCTCAGGGACGCTATGATCAAGGTGAGCGAGAGCTTTCCCGGCTGTCGCCTGAGACTCGAAGGCAATCTGTGGGTTGCTGACGGACAACTGCCAAGAATAATCGAGCTTCCGAAATATCCCGATTTTCAAAATGACCTCAATCGAGCGATGCAATCGACTGCATTCCATCCACAGGCTGGCATCACCACCGAAATTGCACTCGCTCACGAAGAGCAGCGCTTCCTCATCATCTTTCGAGCCTTGCACACAGTTATGGATGGACAAGGTCTACAAACTTGGGCCAAGGCTATCTTTCAAGCCATCCGCTCTGAGAGCGTTCCAGAGGCGTATTCAAGCGTCACTGATGATGAATTGATTCAAATGAAAAATCCCCGAGCGCGAAAGGATGACCCCAAAATTCCTTCGGCAGTTGGACCAAGCGCCCGATCAAGTGATCCCTCTGCTTATCAAAGGTTCGAATACGCCAGGCGTAGCCTCAAGGCCAACATCCCAGCCCTCATCCCTAAGCTCGCTGTTGCCTGCCGCGACTACCTCGATCAGGATGGGCAATCGGGAGCCCTGGTTATGGTTCCCGTTGATGTGAGGCACGATCTTCCTCCAGACCAGCCTGGCCTTAATACGGGCAACCTCAGCCTTCCTCTTTTTCTCAACATCAAACCCAATGACGATTGGATAGAAGTTGCGTCTCAACTCCTGAGAAAAATCGAAGCGAGAGCCTACCTCGGACGAGGGCCTTCGGATGCTGCCTACAAGATGTTTCCAGACAAAATGCTCGCCTGGATTCTCGCCAGATTCTACCGCTATCAAATCAACAAAGGTCGTTACCTCGTCTCGGCTATCATTTCTCACGTAGGCAAACAATCTCTCGCCGATTTCAGCTGCAATGGTTTCGCTGCCAGGTCCATGGTGTTTCCACCAAGCCCAATGCCGGTCTGCCCCCTCTCGCTCATCATCACGGAATACGATGGTCATCTCGAAATCTGTCTGGGCAAGAGTGAAGCCTTACCTATAACTGCAGAAGATATGTTAAACGATCTTCTGGAAGTGGCAGGTCTGAACAATCTGCCGACGGAGAATCGTAAAGAGAACCTTGAAGCGCTAAGGCCTCCTCTGAACGCTTGGGCGAGACCTATGGATATTCTCGAGGAGATCAATCAGGTCATTCAGAGGAGTCCTGGCAAGGTCGCAATTGTTGAAGGCGTCAGAGAACTGAGTTTTGAAGAATTTCGCGATGAGAGAGATCAGCTTGCCTGCCGCCTCCTTCTCAAAGCGGGTCGATCGCTCCTAGGGGAACGTGTTGTTCTCATCGTCAATCGCTCGGTCGAAAGTTTTCTCCTCGTTCACGCTTGCCTTGCCTTGGGCGCAGTCTTCGTACCGATTGATCCGCTCTATGGCGAGGAAAGGATGCGGGCCATTCTTGAGGATTGTGAACCGGCGTTGATTATCAGCGAATCGAAAACGCAATTGTCGTCTTCATGTCCAGCTTTCACGATTTCCGAAATCTTCGGTCAGGCCAATCCAGCTGAATCGACGGAACTTCCGAGCTCGTTCGATCCCAATCTCGGCGCCTACATCATCTACACCTCAGGAACCACGGGCAAACCCAAAGGTGTCCCGATCAGCAGAAACCAGCTTGGGCATTACCTGGATAGTGTGATCGAAATCGAAATCACTCCCTATCCTCACCAGGCCTTGGCCTGGTTTACCACGCTATCCTTTGATATATCGATCACCCCTCTCTACGCTTCCCTGATCAGCGGACTCAAGCTGTTAATCATTCCCGAGGAGTCCGCGCCCTTGGCTATGGAAGAGCTCATGCAGAGCCCTATCGCAACTTACGCGTTGATGACTCCGGCCCACTTGCAGATCCTGGTGAGCATGGGTAGAAAGCCTGCTTCCCGATGGCAAGCGCTTGCAGTTGGTGGTGAGGGCTGGAACTGGGACCTGGCGCTCAAAGCTAAAGAACTCTTTGGTGAATCAGTAACGATTTTTAATATGTATGGCCCGACCGAAGTAACCGTCGCAGTCGGAATCTATCGCCTCGATTTTGAAGTGCCTGAACGTCTAGGTCTTCCTATCGC
>SEDW01000870.1 GCA_004193325.1 Pseudomonadota bacterium
AAGGAAAGATAAAAGAGCAAATTCATAATACCGAGAGTGGCGCCATAGAATAAGACCTTGGGCCAAGCTCCAGCCTGCATCGGCTCTCGCCAGGGCCGAAGGACTGCAAGGAGAAAAAAGGCTGCAAAACTCGTACGGATCATGGTGATCGCCGCCGGATGCACGACGCTAAACATCTGCTTCGCCATCGTCGCTCCGAACTGGATCGATAGCATACCAATGATCAATAACGAAATGGAAACAGCCATAGTCTTCAAAACACGATCCCCACTTTCACGCCTGATGCAAAATCTGCGATAAGAAAAGTTTCGCACGGTCCGTCTTGGGATGCGTGAAGAAATCCTCTGGAGTTGCCTCTTCGATGATTTCACCGGCATCCATAAAGATGACTCGATCCGCAGCCTGACGGGCAAAACCCATCTCGTGCGTGACACAAATCATGGTCATCCCGCTCTCCGCGAGCTCAAGCATAACGTCCAAGACTTCTTTAATCATCTCCGGATCGAGCGCCGACGTAGGCTCATCGAAAAGCATAATCTTCGGGTTCATACAAAGCGCGCGAGCGATCGCCACCCTTTGCTGCTGTCCGCCCGATAGCTGAGCCGGGAACTTGTGGGCGTGATCGATCATCTTCACCCGCTCAAGCATAAGCTTGGCCTGCGCATCAGCTTCGCCCTGCGGGCGCTTCTGCACCCAGATAGGCGCCAGCGTGAGATTCTCCAGGACGGTTAAATGCGGAAAGAGGTTGAATTGCTGAAAGACCATCCCCATTTCACTGCGGAGCTTTTGAAGTTTTTTCACTTCCAAAGTCTCGCCCCAGATCTGCACCGATCCGCTGTCAAAGCTCTCGAGCCCATTGATGCAGCGAATTAGAGTGGATTTACCCGATCCTGAGGGACCACAGATCACCAGTTTCTTACCCGCTTCGATCGTGAGATTAACGTCTTTCAAAGCCCGGAAATCCCCATAGGATTTCTCGATATGTTTCATTTCAATAGCCAGAGCATCCGACACAGATCACCTCGCTTGTTCAAGCTTCATACTAAATCGCGACAGCGCAAAACACATGGCCCAGTAGACAAACCCTGCGAAGAGATAGCCTTCGGTGGAATATCCGAGCCAGTAAGGATCGGTGTTCGCCTGCTGCACCACACCCAGGAGATCAAACATGCCTACGATAATAACAAGACTCGTGTCCTTGAAGAGGCTGATAAAACTATTTACAAGGCTGGGAACGACCGATCGTAGAGCCTGCGGCAGGACTACGAGGAAGAGGCGTTGCCATCCGAGCAGGCCCAATGCCGCTGCGGCTTCCCGCTGCGGCTTCTTCCTGTCCTGGAGGAACACCATTCAGACCGGCACGAATCACTTCGGCGAGATAAGCCGAGGTAAAGAGACTCACGCCGACGATCACGCGGATCAATTTATCGACCTCCGTTCCAGGAGGCAAAACGAGAGGCAGCATCACCGAACTCATAAAGAGAACAGCGATCAAAGGCACCCCGCGCCAGAACTCGATGAACGCTACCGAGGCTGCTTTAATAAGGGGCAAACGCGAACGCCGACCGACCGCAAGCAATAGCCCGAGGGGAAACGCCGCGCTCAAACCAATGAGCGTGATCATCAGACTCAGGAGCAGGCCGCCCCAACGAGTGGTCTCCACGTGCGAGAGGCCAAACCAGCGACCATCGAGCAGCCCCCAACTGAGGAGCGGCATGCCGACGAGAAAGAAGGGCAAAAAGCGCAGAGCGCGATTATAGGTCAAACGAAAGAAGCTTCCGATTCCGAGAGCCCAAAGCGCGAGTACGAGGACCGGACGCCAGATCTCAGACGTCTCATAAAAACCGAACATGAAAGTCTGCAGACGCACTTTAATGAAGACCCAGCAGGCCCCATCCGTTGTGCAACGCTCAGTTCCAGCAATCTGCGAATCAACAAAAGCCCATTTAAACACGGGAAACAGGAGCCAGCAGAGCAGAATGATCAACACGCCGTTGATTGTTTTTTGCAGAAGACTCTGCTCAGCACCCTTGCCCTTAGTCTTAACCTTAGCGACGCTCATAACGCAAAGCCCTCGCTTGATAGACATTGATCAAACCCGACACAGTCAGGCTCACAACGAGGTAGAATCCAAGAGTCATCGCCATAATCTCAACAGCCTGCCCACTGACGTTCAAACTCGTGCCCGCGAAGAGCAAGACCAATTCCGGAAAGGCAATGGCTGCTGCGAGCGAAGAGTTCTTGATCAGGTTTAAATACTGCGACGTCAGAGGCGGAATAATGTGTCCCAACGCCTGCGGAAAAATAATGCGTGCCAGCACCTGAGCTGGCGAAAGCCCCAAGGCAAGTGCCGCCTCGGTCTGATGCTTCGATACGGCCTGCACCGCACCTCGAATAATTTCAGCGATGAATGAAGCTGTATAAAGACTTAAGGCCACAATCGCCGCAATCAACTCCGGACCAACCTGCGCTCCACCGCTATAATTAAAGCCTTCAAGATAAGGCACGGTAAAACTCACTCGTGATCGAAGATAAATCAACGCGATCACAGGAAAGAGAAACGGTAAGGCATAAGGAACCACATTCCAAACCGGATATTTTCCAGTCACCTTGCGCCTTTTGACCGCAAACATTCTCCCCAAATGCCCAATTCCGAGACCAAGAATCAAGGCCCCGATTACAATCCAAACCGCACTCGCATCTTCAGGAAAAGGCAGATAGAGCCCACGAATATTGAGGAACACCAGCTCCTTAATCCGCCAGCTTTCTTTGGGCATCGGCAGCTGCCGAAGGACTGCGAAGTACCAGACAAAAAATTGCAAAAGAAGGGGAATGTTGCGCAAGGTCTCGACATAAGTCGCCCCTATTGCTCTCAGCACAGGCATCTTGCTCAAACGCGCCAGCGCAATGAGCAATCCGATCACACTCGCAAAGACGATACTGATGATCGACACGAAGAGAGTATTAATCGCACCGACGAGGAACACCATA
>SEDW01000871.1 GCA_004193325.1 Pseudomonadota bacterium
TATTGGGTCGAATATCGAATGCTTCTGCAAGACGGACGCTTCATGTGGATCGAGTCGCGGGCCGAAATGATTTGCGATGCGAATGGAAAAGTTGTCAGGCTTACCGGAACAGTTCACGATATCACCAGCCGCAAAAGAGTTGAGAGTATCGTGCGTGAGAGCGAGAAGTGGTTTCGCATCCTTACCGATTTCCTACCGCAAATGATTTGGACAGCCAAACCGGATGGCAGGCCTGACTATTACAATCAAAAGTGGTTGGATTATGTAGCTTTGGATGCACAATCTGCGCTTGAGCAGGCTGGAGAACCTTACATTCACGAAGACGATCGAACGCTTATTCGTATGGCCTGGATTAACTGCGTTAAAACTGGTCAAGATCTAGATATGGAAATCCGTCTCCTCCGCGCTTCCGATCAAACTTACCGCTGGCATCTTACAAGGGCCGTGGCTTTGCGAGACGAAACAGGAAAAATCGTACGTTGGCTCGGCACTTCTACCGATACCGAGGATCAAAAGCAACTCATGGTCAAACTCCGACTCGCAACTCTCGAGGCGGAGAAAGCCGCGTCCATCAAAAGTTCTTTTTTAGCCAACATGAGCCATGAGATTCGCACGCCCTTGGCAGCTATCATCGGCTTTACGAATCTTCTTTCCGATACCACTACTGCTGAATCCGAACGATCAAAATATTTACAGATCATTAATCGCAACAGCAAATCTCTCAGCGTTCTCATCAACGATATCCTCGATATATCCAAGTTTGAATCGGGCCATTTCCACATCGAAGACATTGATTTTCGCATCGACTTGCTCATCGAAGAAATACTGAGCATTTTCTCAGAAGTGGCTCTTGCGAAACAGCTATCGATTCGCTTAGACATCGAACCTTCTGTGCATCTCCATCTCAAATCGGATCCGAGTCGACTCAGACAGATCCTGGTGAACATCATCGGCAACGCGATAAAATTCACCAGCACGGGTGAGATCAAGATTTCTGTCATCACAGAACGAACTCCGACCGAGCAATGGCGTTTGCTTATCGAAGTTTCCGATTCTGGTATTGGCCTTAACGCGGAACAAGCTGCCATCCTCTTCGAACCCTTCAGCCAGGCCGATCAAAGCACCACACGGAAGTACGGAGGTTCTGGCCTTGGGCTTACGCTCTCGCGGAGACTCGCCCGTGCCCTCGGCGGTGATGTGAGCCTCAAGAGCTATGAGATAGGGAAAGGCTGCACGTTCTTGATCGAGGTCCTAGCAGGCGAGGGCAATTCGGCAACTTCCAAACGACTCTCCTATCTGGATGAAGAACCTTTTCGCATCGAAGAACTGCCTTTTTGTTCGAGGCAACTCCGTTTGCTCCTTGTCGAAGACGCAGCTGAAAATCGCTTCCTCGTCACAGAGATTCTCGGGCAGAGAGGGTATCTCATTGAGACTGCGAATGATGGGGCGGAAGGTATCGCGATGGCAAGCATGAATACTTACGATTTGATTTTGATGGACATGCAGATGCCGGTGACTGATGGATTTGAGGCTACTCGCTTTCTTCGGACACAAGGCTTTAGCAAACCTATTATCGCTCTGACTGCATTGGCCATGGAAGACGACCGTTTGCGTATCCTCGCTAGCGGCTGCGATGAGCATCTGACTAAGCCTTTGAACTTTGCACAGTTGATTGAGACGATTCAGCGGCTGACGGTGGGTTTACCACCCAGGCTGTAGGACTCCCGCGGCAATCATTTAGATTTCCAATGAATGGATTTTATCCAGGTTACGATTTTACC
>SEDW01000872.1 GCA_004193325.1 Pseudomonadota bacterium
GTGAACCAGAAGTGGGATCCCTGACCTTCCACACTTTCCACCGCAATCTGCCCACCCATAAGTTCAACCAGATGCTTGCTGATTGAGAGTCCAAGACCCGTGCCACCAAAGCGTCTGGTCGTCGAACTGTCGGCCTGCATGAAGGCATTGAAGAGCTTCTTCATGCTCGCCTTCGAGATGCCGATCCCGGTATCCGAGACCTCGATCTTAAGCATTTCCTGGCCAACATCGCTGAGAATACGACTGCTGCGAATGGCGATGGAGCCTTCAGCCGTAAATTTTAGAGCGTTACTCAAAAGGTTATTAAGCACCTGCCTTAAACGGTTTGGGTCGCCCTGAATAATGTCGGGAATGTCATCCTGAAAATCGTTGTAGAGCCGCAAACCCTTTGAGCGGCAGTCATAGAAAATACTTTTTTCGGCTACTTTGACGAGATCGTAGAGATTAAAGTTGATGACTTCGAATTCCAGTTTACCGGCCTCAATCTTCGAGAAATCAAGGATATCGTCGATGACTGACATCAGCGCGGCGCCCGAGCTGAGGGCATGATCCGAATAATCCCTTTGCTCCGATGACAAAGGTGTTTCTGCAATGAGATTGATCATTCCCATCACGCCGTTGAGTGGAGTGCGGATCTCGTGACTCATATGAGCCAGGAATTCGGATTTGAGACGCGACGCTTCCTGAGCGGAAGCCTCCCGTATCCGGTGCTCATCCTGTGCGATTTCAGCCATTCTCCGTTCGGTGATATCGGTGGCAACGACTACCATACCGATGATCTCGCCGTCGCGGCTTCTGAGAGGGGAGTGGTGACATTCAAACCAGTTTCCCACATAGTCGTCAATTGTCGTCAAATGCTCTCCACGGAGCGCATGATCAAGCCTTGCCATTGCCCTTTCCCAGTTGGGAGAGGTCTCGCGCACACTGCGCCCGATGTAAAATTGAGGAGTCTGCCCCAGATTCTCAAGAGCCTTGCCTTGAGCATAGGTCACAATTCCATTGACGTCACAGGTCCAGAGAATGATGGGAGCGTTATCGAGAACAGTGGACAAAGTTTTCTCGAGCGCACCAGCGAGCTCTTCCGATATTTTCTGATCGTGAATATCTGTGACTGTACCAAACCACTGGATAATGTTTCCGTGCTCGTCAAGCATGGGGAGGGCTCTGGCGAGGTGCCAGCGATAGCTGTCGTCAAGCGCACGGTGGACCCGGAATTCAATTTGATAATCACTGCCTTCATTGATGGATCGGGACCAGCTTTCCAGAGCGAACTCGCGATCGGAAGGGTGAATCGTCGAGCTCCACTCCTGATCCGAAAATTCTTCGGGACTTAGGCCGGTGTATTCGGTCAATCGCTTGTTGCAAAAGGTAGATTCACCCTTCGCATTCGATGTCCAAATCATTTGCGGCACAAATTCGGAGAGGACCCGAAAGCGTTCCTGAGTTTCCTTGTTGGCCTGCTCGGCCCGTTTTCTTTCTGTGATATCGAGAGAAACAGCCACAACGCCTTGAATCACACCATCCGCGTTACGGAGAGGACTCACGTGGGTCTCGCGCACACAGCCTGAAAAGGAGACCTCGTAGCTCACACTGTCCCCGGCAAAGCCTGAGCGAATGGCCTGACTTCTCTCGTCACTGGCGTCGAGCATCTCGAGGATGGAACGACCTTCCTGGAAATATCCGGCTTCGATGAGAGCCTGAGGCTGCTGGCCTTCGCAAGTGGTCAGTGTGCAATTCTCGTCCGCCACCCACAAAAAGGCGTTCATGTTTTGAAGCGC
>SEDW01000112.1 GCA_004193325.1 Pseudomonadota bacterium
GCCTGATCCGATTCCCCAAGGCGAGCGGCCTGCTGATAGGCCGACGCAAGATCGAGGTAAAAGACGTCTTCACGAAGGTTCGCGGCGATCGTGTGGTAGAGCTCATCCTTCGCTGAAGCGAAGGGAAGAATAATGCATTCGATCGTTTTCCAGCCTAATGACTTCGCGGCAAGGATACGGCGGTGACCGTTCTTACAGATAAAGGCCGCGCCCGATGCATCGCTCTTCTGGTCCTTGAGCGCGAGGGTAGGGAACTGGATGAGACCATCTTTTTCCAGGGAATCGGCGAGGTGCTTGAGCTGCACATCGTCGTAAGTCTCACGAATGTTCTCATGGAGGTGAATGCTCTCGAGCGGAACCTTTTGAATGGTTCGGCCGTTCTTTTCGATCAATCCTCTGAGCTGCTGAATAGCCTGCTTGCTTACGCCGCCAGCCTTTTCATCAGGTTCTGCAGCGGACGCTCCCGCTCTTTTATCGACCTGGGCAGCCGGTCTGGAAGTCACGACTTCACGAGCTGCACCCTTGACCATTTTTTCCAAGTTTTTACGCGCCGATTCTTTCATCGAAGCCATGATATATATCCTCGCCTATTAAAGTAGATCTACCGCTTCATCCAAGCTTGAATCATTTAAGCCCCAGTTTCTTTCGTCCGCCTGCTTCTCTTTGAGAACGCCGAGCTTGCCGAGATTGGGACGAGTAGGTGTCTTCTTCGCTTCGGCGACTTTCATCATCGCCTTGGTGAGTTTCAGATAATCATCTTTAACCGAGCGGCCGCTGCCGATCGAGACTGCGGGACAGGCATGCAGACTGCCTGTAGCCACAGCGTTCGAAACGCGGACGTAGGGTTTCAGGAGGTTTACATTGGAGGCTTTCAAATGCTTACCAATGAACTTGAGATATTGTTCGTGAGCTGGAATTTTCTTCACCGAGCTGATGAGGACACCGAGCAGATGCAGTTTAGGATTTTCCTCTTCGTGAATCTCTTCGCACTCAGCAACGAGATCGAGGAAGCCATCGTAGCTATCTGGCTCAGGAAAGCTTGGGATAAGGTACCAGTCGGAAGACGCCAGCGCCGCCTGAAGGAGGATGTTGATCTGGGGCTTGGTGTCGATCAAGACATAATCGAAATCCTTCTCCACACCTTTAAGAAGGTGTTTGAAGAGTTTGAGGCCCCGGGCCGAGCGACCAAATTCATTTTGAGCGGCTTTCAGTTCCTTAGTGGAAGGAATTACCCAAATGTTCTTGTAGGGGCTCTCCACACAGACTTCGGTGTAACTCACCTTACGCGAGAGACCGCTCCAAAGCGTCTCGTGCTGACGATCGAAGAGGTCACGCACTCCCAAAGCTTTGGTGGCATTGCCCTGATCATCGGAGTCGATGACGAGGACACGCTTATTGAGGGTCACCCCCAAGAGATAGGCTATGTTGGTTACAGCCGTGGTTTTTCCCACACCGCCTTTGATGTTAGCAAAGGTGATAATCTGAGCTTTACGCATGAAAACCTCCCATAAGTGGATCGGCATCCTGTGGATTTCAGGGATTTCAAGAATCTGAGATGTATGAGTACTTTGTGTGACGTTAACGAGTTTTGGATAGGCCGGCAAGCTCTAGTTCGATGAGGAAAGCAAAAGGGACTTGTACATCATGTACAAGTCCCTCCGAATAAACTTTAGAGCTTTGGGAAAATCGGCTTTTTTGTAAAAAGCACCAAATCACATATTTCTTCTGTACTGACCACCGACCTCGTAGAGCGCTCTTGAGATCTGACCCAGAGAGCAGACCTTGGCGACATCGATCAGTGTATCAAAAACATTGCCTCCGGCCAAAGCCACTTCTTCCAAATGGGCGAGAGCCGCAGGGGAGAAGGCCACGTTGCGCTTTTGGAAATCAATACAGGACTGGACCGCGTATTCCTTTTCCTCAGGCATCGCGCGGATGACTTCGCTTGGCACCACGGTAGGTGACCCATCTTTGCCAAGGAAGGTATTCACGCCGATGATGGGGAGTTCGCCAGTATGCTTCAGAGTCTCATAGTAGAGCGATTCGTCCTGGATCTTCGAGCGCTGGTACATGCGCTCCATCGCCCCGAGAACTCCACCACGTTCGGAGATACTTCGGAATTCCTGCATCACGGCTTCTTCCACGAGGTCCGTGAGGTCTTCGATGATGAAAGAGCCCTGGAGCGGATTTTCGTTCTTCGAAAGACCAAGCTCTTTATTGATGATCAGCTGAATCGCCATCGCCCGACGAACGGATTCCTCGGTCGGTGTCGTGATCGCTTCATCATAGGCATTGGTATGGAGCGAATTGCAGTTATCGTACAGTGCGTACAAAGCCTGAAGAGTTGTACGAATGTCGTTAAAGGCAATTTCCTGGGCATGGAGACTCCGGCCCGAGGTCTGAATGTGATACTTCAGTTTTTGTGAACGGTCGTTGCCGTTGTAGCGATTTTTGATCGCCTTCGCCCAGATGCGGCGTGCAACTCGCCCGATCACCGAATACTCAGGATCGGTGCCGTTCGAAAAGAAGAAGGAAAGGTTTGGAGCGAAGTCATCGATGTTCATACCGCGAGAGAGGTAGTATTCGACAAAGGTGAATCCGTTCGCGAGCGTGAAGGCCAGCTGAGTGATCGGATTCGCTCCGGCCTCAGCAATGTGATAGCCCGAGATCGAAACGGAGTAAAAGTTCCTCACATCCTTATCGGTGAAATACTGCTGCACATCCCCCATCATGCGAAGAGCAAATTCTGTGGAGAAGATACAGGTGTTTTGAGCCTGATCTTCTTTCAAGATATCCGCCTGCACTGTTCCGCGAACCGCACTCAAGGTCTTGGTCTTGATCTTCTGGTAGATGTCCGCCGGCAGAACCTGATCACCGGTCACACCAAGGAGCATCAAGCCGAGGCCATCGTTCGAAGCCGGTAGTTCGCCCTGATAGGTAGGTCTTGGTATGCCAAGGTCTTTGTAAATCTTTTCGATCTTTTTTTCGACTTCATCAACCAGGCCTTGGTCACGAATATAAATTTCGCACTGCTGATCGATCGCGGCGTTCATGAAAAAAGCGAGGAGCATAGGCGCCGGACCATTGATCGTCATGGATACCGAGGTCATCGGTAGAGCAAGATTAAAGCCGGAATAAAGCTTTTTCGCGTCATCGAGTGTCGCAATACTCACGCCCGAGTTGCCGATTTTGCCGTAAATGTCCGGACGTTTTTCAGGATCTTCGCCATAGAGCGTTACAGAATCGAAAGCCGTCGAGAGACGTTTCGCTGGCATTCCTGCCGAGACGTAGTGAAAACGTTTGTTGGTCCGCTCCGGTCCACCCTCGCCGGCAAACATGCGCGCGGGATCCTCGCCTTCGCGTTTGAGAGGGAAAACACCGGCTGCAAATGGGAATTCACCCGGTACGTTTTCGGTGAGCAGCCATTCAAGAATATCGCCCCAATCGCGGTAACGCGGCAGTGACACCTTAGGAATATCGAGGCCCGAGAGCGATTTGGTGTAGAGCGCCTGCTCGATGACCTTATCCCTGACCTGAAATTTATAGGTTGGAGCCTTATAGCGCGCCTTCGTTTCATCCCAAGTCGAGAGAAGACGAAAACACTCGTGATCGAGCTGTCTTTCGAGATCCTCGCAGAGCTTGGTCAGGCTTTGAATGATCGGATCCTCAGAGGGCTCGATAGGGCTTCCAAAAACGGCCGCTGGGGCGTTTTTATCGCCTTTGCTAAGGCTCAGTATGGTCCCGCGCATCTGATAGAGCTGACGGGCAATTGCGCTCTGCTTATGGACGAAGGCTTTATAACCTTCGTGCGACTCCGAGATCTCTGCCAGGTAACGCACCCTGTCGGGGGAGATCAGCATCGAAATCTTCTTGTCATCAAACTGCGGAATGTAGGCGAATTTACTCTTCGTCTTATCGTTCAGAGTAGCCATCACGCGGTTATAAAGACGATTCATACCAGAATCGTTGAACTGCGCAGCGATCGTGCCAATGACCGGAATATTCTCGTCGGGGCCGTCCCAGATCATATGGTTTCGGCGATACTGCTTCCGTACATCGCGAAGCGCATCGAGCGAGCCACGTTTATCAAATTTATTGATGGCGATCACATCTGCAAAGTCGAGCATGTCGATCTTCTCAAGCTGAGTCGCAGCACCGTATTCCGAGGTCATGACATAAAGTGATGTATCGCTGTGCTCGACGATCTCGGTATCGGACTGACCAATACCCGAAGTCTCAACCACAATCAGATCAAAGCCTGCAGCCTTACAGATATCGATTGAGTCCTGAACGTATTTGCTCAAGGCAAGGTTAGACTGCCTGGTGGCCAGGGAGCGCATGTAAACGCGCGGATGATGAATCGAATTCATGCGAATGCGGTCACCGAGCAAAGCCCCACCGGTCTTGCGTTTGGAAGGATCGACTGAAATGATCGCGATGCGCTCATGTTCATTTACCCTTAAAAAACGCCTGACAAGTTCATCAACCAAAGAGGATTTTCCGGCTCCACCGGTGCCGGTGATGCCAAGCACGGGAACCGGTTTGGTGATTAATTTTTGCACACTTTCTTGGAGCTCACTTCGATAATCGGGGAAATTCTCGGCTACCGAGATGAGGCGGGCGAGGGTCTTCGATTCCTTTTTTTCGAGCTCTTTTAAGAGCGCATCAACCGGCGGCTCCTGGGTGCAGAAATCACAGTGGCTCAGGAGATGATTGATCATTCCCTGCAGACCGAGCGAACGGCCATCGTCAGGCGAATAGATACGGACGATGCCATAGGCATGAAGCTCTTCGATTTCCGTCGGGAGAATGGTTCCACCGCCGCCGCCAAAGACCTTGATGTTCGAACCCGATTCTTTAAGCAGATCATAGATATACTTAAAGAACTCGATGTGACCGCCTTGATAGGAGGTGATCGCAATTCCCTGAACATCTTCCTGAATGGCGCAATTCACAATGTCCGCCGCCGAACGATTGTGTCCCAAATGGATAACCTCAGCACCGGATGCCTGAAGAATTCGACGCATGACGTTGATCGATGCATCATGTCCATCAAAGAGCGAAGCCGCCGTTACAAGACGGATATGATTTTTGGCCTGATAGCGTTCTGGATCGGAAGAAGACATTCCAAACTCCTGAAATAACAGTTGTATGGGCGGTAGACGGCGTTCGTTGCCATCCTCGCTCCGAAGGAATTTGAGAATGACAGGAGAGAGTCTTCCATCGTCATCCGCTCATGTCCGAAGCATTCTGAAGGCTGTTATAGCACCAAAGAATTGACGAACGAAACGACCTTGACGAAGGCACTCTCAGACTTTCTGCCAAAGACAAGATGGCATCTTGATGGGAGAGAATGAGAAAGGCGCTTTTCGATGCCGTCTTAAGAGTGGAGTAGGAGAGTCGCTCTTGCTAAAGTGCGCAAAGGCTTACATTCTGTCTCAATGTTCCAAGACAGCTTGGCGAGAATCACTTTTTCTATCGAATCGGAGGCTATAAATGGCTAAGAAGTCCAAGAAGACCGCCGTCAAAAAGACAAGCAGCAAAGTCAAAAGCAAAGCGGCACCTGCCAAAGGCAAAGTCGCAGCTAAGGCGAAAGCAGTAAAAGCCACGGCGAAAAAAACTGTCGCGAAGAGCAAGGTCAGCCTCGCTCCCTCGAAAAAGGCTTCGTCATCCGCAACGGAAGCACGCGTGATCGAGTACAAACTCTTCACCGAAGATTCGGTTCGCAATCTCGAAGATCAAGTGAACTACCACATTAAAAAAGGCTGGGCTCCAGTCGGTGGTGTCGTTCTTCACGGAACCAGTACATTTACTCAGACAATGATTCGTCACGAAGGCTAAGCTTTCATTGGCGACTCGCGGCTCTGCTCTCTGATTCGTCAGACAGCAGAGCAAAACTCCCGATTTTCCATCTGCCGACTCTTTTCTTCCAAAAAATTCCCTTTACCAAAATTGAAGAACCCAGCTTTTGCAAACAGCGAACGGGCTTTGATATCATGCGACTTTATCGCAAAAATTATGGCTCCGCCCAAATCGTAATCATCCATATTTACGAATTTTTGATGCTGACATAGCATAAAAGCATTAGCCAGGAAGAACAGTTCCCCGTAGATTTGATGGGAGAAAAAAAACAGGTCTGGACCTATAGGCAACGGCACCAAGCTCACCCCATTCTTAAAGCCCCTTACTTCCTAGATGCCTCTTCCGCCTTTGACACAGTCGAAACATAGACCTTTAGATTCAGCCTTAATCTTAGAACTATTCGGATTTCCTCTTCCTAATGCTCCGTCCCCCAAACATCGGTCTGCTACTTTTTTCCGCCAGCTGTCGCGAAGTGAACCCGTCCGTAAGGGCGGGTGTTCCATCTCCTAGCCATCATCACCCATTAATTCATGACCGGACCGACCTTCAAATAGGGCCCGGTAACAGAGGCTGAGTCTGCGCCATATCTGAGGCTAAATCCGCTGAAAAGCATGGGGAAAGCACTGGATTGAAGATGCAAGAAAGGGCCTGAGTATGATAGCCTGTCCCGACGTGCAAACGATATGTAGATGCTCCGGAGGAATTTTTTAAATGGATATCCACGAGTACCAGGCGAAGCAGCTCTTCAAGCAAAACGGCATTCCCGTTCCAGAAGGCTACCTGGCGACCAACCCCCTTGAAGCTGAATTTGCAATGCGCAGACTAGGCACTGAAATCGCCGTAGTCAAAGCACAGGTTCATGCGGGTGGCCGCGGTAAAGGCGGCGGAGTCAAGCTGGCAAAGACCCCAGAGGAAGCTGCCAAGCTTGCTAAAGAAATGATCGGCATGACACTCGTCACGCATCAAACCGGACCTGAAGGCAAAAAGGTTCACAAGGTTTACGTCGAAGCGGGCTCCAAGATCGTCAAGGAATACTACCTTGCGCTCGTTTTGGACCGTGAAACAGCTGGTATCGGCTTCATGTTCTCGACCGAAGGCGGTATGGACATTGAAGAAGTAGCTGAAAAAACGCCAGAAAAAATCGTCTACATCAGCGTTGATCCAACGACTGGCCTTCAGGGTCACCACATTCGTTCGATCTGCTTTCAGGCGAAACTTCCTGCTGCGGAACAAAAAGAGCTCACACCGATCCTCAAGAACCTCTACAAGATGTTTTTGAAGTACGATTACGCGATGCTCGAAATCAACCCTTTGATCATCAACGATCAAGGCAAGATGTTCGTACTCGACGGTAAAATGAACTTTGACGACAACGCTATGTATCGTCAAAAAGATATCGAAGTCATGCGCGACTTCCTTGAAGAGGATCCACGCGAAGTTCAGGCATCCAAATACGGCCTGAGCTACATCGGTCTCGACGGCAACATCGGTTGTCTCGTGAACGGCGCTGGCCTCGCGATGGCGACCATGGACATCACCAAGTTCTTTGGTGGATCTCCGGCAAACTTCCTCGACGTTGGCGGTGGCGCGAACCAAGAGACTGTTACCAACGCATTCAAAATCCTTTTGTCTGACTCCAACGTCAAAGGCATCTTCGTCAACATCTTCGGCGGCATCATGCGCTGTGATGTTATCGCCAACGGTATCGTTGCTGCCGCGAAAGAGCTCGGCCTGCGCATCCCAATGGTTGTTCGTCTCGAAGGTACCAACGTTGAGCAAGGGAAAGAGATCCTGAAAAATTCAGGTCTCGATCTTTACGCGGCATCCGACATGGCTGACGGCGCGAAGAAAATTGTCGAAATGGTTAAGAAGAAGTAAGCAGCCCAAAGGAGTTCTCAGGTGGCTATTTTAGTCAATTCAAATACGCGTGTTATCACTCAGGGTATCACCGGTAAGTCAGGTGAATTTCACACCAAGCTTTCTCACGAGTACGCACCTCGCTTCGTCGGTGGTGTGGTTCCGGGTAAAGGCGGCCAGAAGGCAATTCTCGATCTCCCAATCTTCGACACAGTTGCCGAAGCTAAAGATCGTGCTAAAGCCAACGCATCGATGATCTTTGTTCCTCCTCCATTCGCAGCTGATGCAATTTTGGAAGCGATCGAAGCCGAGATCGAACTCATTATCTGTATCACCGAAGGCATTCCTGTCCTCGACATGATCGCAGTCAAGAAAGCTCTCGAGCGTTCTAAATCTCGTCTTATCGGACCGAACTGCCCAGGTGTAATCACTCCAGGTCAGTGTAAAATCGGTATCATGCCTGGCCACATCCACAAAGTGGGTAGTGCCGGTATCGTTTCCAAGTCGGGTACACTTACCTACGAAGCAGTTGGCCAAACCACAGCAATGGGTATCGGTCAGTCTTCGTGCGTTGGTATCGGCGGTGAC